>CAZTEZ010000063.1:5734-12845 GCA_964611815.1 uncultured Bacteroidia bacterium
AATCGCTGCGGTAGCGGCGCTGGTTGAGGGTTTGTAGATAGATGCTTTGTTTTAATTGCTTGTGCTCATAGCGCTTCGAGGGGTCGAAGACGTAGCTCGTGTCGGCGAGGGCGGCTTGTAGTTGGGCGGGCTCCAACTCGTCGGTCAGTACAAGCTTGACGCTTGGATCCATGCCCATCTGAAACTTCAGCAGGTCTTTGTTCAGCTCCACGAGCTGCGAGACCTTGCGGCGCTCGGTCTTCAGGTTGTTGATCTGCACGCGCAGGCGGTCGAGGTCAATCTGCTCTACGTAGCCCTCTTTGAACATCGCTTCAGTGTCCGTCAGTGTGGCTTCTAGGCTCTCGATGTTGGCGTTCAGCAGCTTACTGCGCTGTTCGCTGTCCAGCACATTGTAATACGCCTTTTTGATGGTCGCGATGGCCTCTACCTCGGTACGGCTCACGTTGTACTTCTGCAGCTCCACGATCTCCTTGGCGGCTTTCACGCCCAGGAAGTAGGTGCCATCCAGAATCAGCTGGTCGAGCTGTACGCCGGCGCTCGATTGCCACTTGGTGCCGAACTCCAGCAGGGCGTTGTCGCCACTGACTTCAGTGCCGGGCGGAATGATGGGGTTGCCGTCGGGGTCGGTGGCGCCACCGGTCACAAACTCCAGCGGGACGGGCGTTTTCATCAGCTTCAGCGCGTATTGCGTGCTGGCCGTCGCTGAGATTTGCGGATAACCACGCGCAAGCAGCTCGTCGACCTGGGCCTTGGAGCTCGCGCGGGTAAACTTGGCTTCCTTTACGGCCTGCTGAAACTGCAGCGCATAGCGGATGCACTCATCGGCGCTGTAGGCGAAGGTGGGCGTAACACCCGGGCGCTGCGCCCATAGCGGCGTCTGGACGAGACTGGGCAGCAGCAGACTGAGTAAAAAGAGTAGCTTAGTCGATTTCATGTCCGATTTCCTGTTTGTGTGCCTGGATCAGCGCGCGCCCCTCGGGTGTCACGATGCCATGCAGAAAATGAAAGACGATTTGTTTGTGCACGGCGGGCTGATCGTATTCGTCGGCCGGGAACACCTGGTCGTTCATGATGATGTCCGGCATCTGCATAAACAGCTTCGCCAGCATATCGGGGTTGATGCCCACGCGATAGAAGCCCAGCTCCTGTCCGCGCTTCAGGTTGTTGAAGATGATGGTGTAGATATGCTCGCGCTTGTACTGCTGGAAGCGTTCGTAGCCACGCGGGTAGTACTTCTGCAGTTCAAACAAGACCCCCTGCTTGAGATCCTTCATCATCTTGTTGACCTGCAAAAACAGCTGGATGAGCGCTTCGACAGGGTTGTCCTCAGATTGAAGCACTTCCGCGCACATGCGCTGGTCGTCCTGGATGCGCACTTCGAGTGCCTGCATCACGAGGTCTTCCTTGTCTTTGAAGTGTTGGTAAAGCGTCTTTTTAGAAATACCCAGCTCTTTGGCGACATCGTTCATCGTAACGGCACGCAGCCCGAAACGCATGAACAACCCGAGGCTGACCTCTAGGATGCGCGCTTTCATGTTTGGGGGCGTTTCCGTGTGATTCACGGGCGCAAAACTCAGGAAACTGTCAGATAGTTCCTAGTTTCCGCCAGATTATTTTCCAGTGCTTATGTTAAATTATCTTAACCTAAGGACCCTGTCTATTAGGCGGTTGCCAAGCTTTTATTGCACAACTTCGAACTCCACCGTCGTGTTGGGGCCCACTTTGGAAACCAAGATCCAGTTGTTGCTGGGGTTCAGCTGTTCGCAGGCGCCGGTGGCCTCGGCGGTTACGGTGTACGTGAGCAGTTCGGGGCTGCGCACGATGTCGCGCGTGTAACTGACTTCGCAACCCGAAATACTCGTGCGAATGCCCAGCAGCGTCTGACTACCGAAGTCAATCTGTGGTGTGTCACAATCTGCCGGAAACGTCAGTGCGTCGTACGCTTCCTGGGTGTTCACGACGATGCCCGAGGAAAAGGCACCGGGATCACATAGCTCTGAAAACGGCGCGGGCGTGAAGCTCTCGTCGACTTCTTCCTCATCTTCGTTGCACGCAACGAGCGAGAGCACGAGCATCGGCAGCAACAGATAGATCAGATAGCGTTTCATGACTTGTAGGTCTTGAATTTGTGGTGGTACAGCGAAATGGTTTCGATGCCTTTGTAGAAGTTGAACAGGCCAAAGTGCTCGTTGGGGCTATGCAAGGCGTCGGTGTCGAGACCAAAGCCCATCAGGATGATGGGCATGTCGAGGATGCGGTTGAAATCGGCCAGAATCGGGATACTGCCGCCCTCGCGCATCGGGATGGGTTTTTTGCCAAAGGTGTCACTCATGGCTGCATCAGCCGCGCGGTAGGCATCGGAGTCTACATCAGTAACGAACGGTAGCCCGCCGTGGTGTGGCGTCACGGTCACTTTTACGCTATCGGGTGCAATGCTTTCGAAGTGCTTTTTGAACAGCGCCGTGATTTTGTCGTCATCTTGGTTGGGCACGAGGCGCATCGAGATTTTGGCGTTGGCTTTACTCGGCAGCACCGTCTTGGCCCCTTCGCCGATATAGCCGCCCCAGATACCGTTCACGTCCAGCGTCGGGCGAATGCTGGAGCGCTCGCGCGTGGTGTAGCCGGCCTCGCCACCAGTGGCGTCGATGTCCAGGTGGGCTTTGTACTCCTCTTCACTGAACGGCGCTTGGGCCATGGCTTGGCGCTGGTCTTCGGGCAGCTCTTCCACGTCGTCGTAGAAGCCAGGGATGGTGATCCGCTTGTTCTCGTCTTGCAGGCTGGCGATCATCCGGCACAGCACATTGATGGGGTTCTCGACCGCCCCGCCGTAGGTACCCGAGTGCAAATCGCGGTTGGGGCCCACGACTTCCACTTCCAGATAGCTGAGCCCACGCAAGCCGACGGCTATACTCGGGATGTCGTTCCCAATCATCGAGGTGTCCGAAATCAGCAGCACGTCGGCCTCCAGGTCATCTTTTCGATCTTCGAGTACGGCTTCCAGATTGGGGCTGCCGACTTCCTCTTCCCCCTCAATGAAAAACTTGACGTTGCAGGGCAAACCGCCAGTATTCAACAGCGTCTCCACGGCCTTAAAGTGTGAAAAGCACTGGCCTTTATCGTCGGTCGCACCACGGGCGTAGATTTTACCATCGCGAACGGTGGGCTCGAAGGCGGGCGTTTTCCAGAGCTCCAGCGGGTCGGGCGGCTGCACGTCGTAGTGGCCGTAGATCATGACAGTCGGCGCGTTCTCGTCGACCACGTAGTGGCCGTAGACGACCGGGAAGCCTTCCGTTTGCCACAGCTCGACTTTCTCTATGCCCATCGTTTTGAGCTGGTCGACCAGAAAATCCGCGGCTTTCAGCACATCGTCTTTGTGGCGCGAATCTGAGCTCACACTCGGGATGCGCAGCCAGGTTTTCAGTTCTTCCAGAAAGCGGTCTTTGTTGTCTTCGAGGTACGCGTTAATCTTGTCGTGCATAAAATCGGTGGCAATGGTTGTTTATTCCCCTTATTTAGGCAATACTGCCCGCAAAAGCAAACGCACGTTAGGCGGGTTTTGGAGTCAAACTTTTGACTAGATTGTCGTTACCAATTGATGATGAGCAGGTCGGCATCGGCGCCCGTGCGCTTGTTGGGGATGCTGTCGTCAATGAAAACGTCGACATACCCGCTGGCATCGGCGAGCATGCGGCGAACGTTCGTCTGGAGTATGCCGCGATCAAACTCGCTCGGGTAGGGCGATGTGGAGCGCATCACGGCGCGCCCAGCTTTCAGGTCGAACTCCAGCAGCTCGTAATCACCGATTTCACCCCCACGGTGGTGCATGCGGTAACTGGCCGAAAGCATCTCGACGAGGTAGGGCAGGCTTTCGAACGTCAGCGGGACGCTCTGATCTGGCACATGCGCCCGGTCTGGCATGGCGCGGCCGATGTGGTAGAGCTGCTGATCGCCGAACTCGTCGCGAAGCTGTCTGAGCGCGTTCAAGTAGTCGCGCTGGGGGTGCCAGGTGTCGGCGGAAGGCTGCTGAATATCGTGCTGTTTCAAGATGCGGATGCGGTAATCGCGCCCCGCTTCCATCGCGTCGATGAAAGACAGAATGGCCAGGCCATTGATTTCGACCTCGGGTGCATAAGGCTTGAACTCCGCCATACCGCCAACCTATCATTTTCAGTCGGAATGGTGTCGAGCTTTAGACCAAAGTCTTAAAAAATGGGTCAAACATTTGTTGTGTTTCGACAGGCTAAGCAGCATGTTAATCACCAGGTTAGGTCGTAGTAGCACTGGTCGGCACCCGCCTTGCGGTTGGGCTCGGTAACATCGAGCTTTACTTGTGCTTTGTAGGTGGGGTTGGGGGTCATGCGGTGTAGCATGGTTGTAATAAGCCCGCGATCGAACTCGGAGGGGTAGGGGTTCTTGCATTCCATACGCGCTTGATTGGCGCTGTCGTCGAATTCCACGAGCTTAATATGGCCTAGATCGCCACCGCGGTGGTTCATCTTGTATCCCACGTCCAATGATTCCAGACCCGATTTCAACCCATCGACATTGGGTGCAAGCACGGCATTTTCAAGTATCGCTTTACCGATCATGTACATGGTCTTTTCGCCGACCTTCTCGTGTATTTCGCGAAGTGCGTCAAGATATGCTTGCTGATCATGCCACTCGGTTTCGCCGACATCAACGCCGTGTTCGAGTAAAATGCTTTCGCGTAAATCTTTACCGAAATCAATCGCGTTTACGAAGCCAAGCACTGAGGTGTCATTCACTTCTACATTGTCATCAAAAGATTCGAATTGGGCCATAACTGAGTGTGTAGAGGTTATCTGGGAAGCTGAAGCACTTCCCGGTTGTTATTATAAGTGGACAACAGCCTGTATATGGCATGAGTGCCATTCGGAATATTTTTTTAGATAAAAAGGTAGAATGTGCGACCAATACCCACATCCACAGCTTATTTGAAGTGATGACGGTAATTCACTTGCCAAAATGGCTATTGTGTACTCTCGCAAGAAGTAAAGTTTTGGTTTGTATGGCGGGCATGCCCGGACTAGTCCCTACGTCAGTTCTAATTAGGTTTGATGAAAACAAATAGTCCAATTCAGACCAGATTCTGTAGTTGTTTATAACAAAGGGCAGCAAGTGAATACTTGCTGCCCGCTTTTCGGCTCCGAACAGTTTTACCAAGATATGAGGTAAGTGCAAGTCGCGTGGCCTTGTTTACGGCTGGGTTGTGTAGGATCAAGAACGACATCGGAAACACGTGAGAGATCTGGCCTAAACTGCCTCACCAACGTAGAAAGCACGCCACGGTCGAGCTCCGATTGATAGGGTGTCGAACTGACAATGATGGCACGTCGGTGCCGATTGTGAAATTCAACCAACTCGTGTTTACCAACTTCAGGGCCTCTGTGGTTCATTTGATAAAGCTCATCAAACGCATAAAGCGCGTCTCGAATACTCCTGACATGTGGTGGTCGCTTGGTATTTTCCGGAATAGCACGTCCGATCAGGAAAGTCATCTTGGGCCCAATGCTGCTTTCTAGTTCTTCCAATGCATTGATTAGCGGCCTTAGTGGCTGCCAGTTTTCAGGCTCAGGAATGACACCATGTGCTTCTAAAATGTCCGCGCGATACTCTCGTGCGAAATCCAGTGAATTGATAACTGCCAACGCAGTGCCGCCATTGAATTGATCAGCAATATGCTCTGCGGCTACGAGCTTTGCTTTCGAATTGGGATGGAAGGGTAACATAATCCTCGAATGATAGTGTTAACGGATAATGTTGGCTTAGACAGCCAGTTGTGATGTTGCTACATCTTTGTTATAACATCGTTGTTATGACATCGATATAATAACGGCCTTAGGCACACATAGTTCAAGGATACGAGGGTTTTTTGTCAAAAAAACTGTAGAATACACTGAAAATCAGTATATATCCGTAGGGGAAAACCACAAAAAGCCCCCACTTCCGTCGAAGTGAGGGCGCGTGTATTGTCATACGCTAAAAGCTAATGCTCAGGGTTTGACATGAAATGCGTCGTGATAATACCTGTCCAGGTCATTAAAGACATGCCAACGGTTACTGTTTAACAAGTGCTTCCCGCCAAAACGGCTAGTGAACAACGGAACGGCATACATGGTGACTCTTGAGCCTGGCAGAGCATTGTCTAGTTTCCACTGCTGAAAGGGTAAGGTTGCGCCAAGTGTAAACGCAACCTTCGAGATATAATAGTTGTGAGCGATACGCCCCGTATTCGCATCTACTATCGCAACATAATTGTAGTTTGCCGTCAGGTCAACGATGGGCTGTAGGTATAGAATCTTGGCGTTGGGATTTCTGGTGATCGTATCCTCGAGCGTTTGCTGATCTACAAACTTCAAAGGATGCTGGTATCTCTCCTTTGCCTTTTCTTCGTCCAATTTGCTTTGTTCGGGTGTGACCCACAGTTCCTGGTTCGTGAGCAAGTCTCGCTTGCGGTCGATGTCGTGGAACTCCTGTTCAGACTTCCCTTCGATGGCAGCCTCCAACATCAAATTGAACTGTCTGGCGACAAAACGTGCATCTGGATAATTGATAGCAGAATAGGACAATGCGACCTTAGAAATAGATTTCTTTTCTTCGCCAAGGAACAGTTCGAACACGATAGCCGGTGCCTTGTGGCGATTGTTGACATAGGTGTATGGATATATCTTCAGAGCCGCGACAGTGGCGTCGGTATTCTTTTTATCTATCACCTCATCGACCTTAGCACCGGAGACCATCTTCACCGGCGAATGTGTCCAGTAGTTGCGAAACCCATGGCTGATGGCGCCATTCATGAAGTCTAGTGCCTCCTGAGGGGCTTCTTTGAATTGTTCCTCGCTGATCTGCTCGATGAGCAACATGCGAGCCGGCACCTTTTTTGCAAGCTCCGTCTTAGGATAAATGAACTGAGCTATAGCAGGTGTGGTAAAAAGTACAGAGATAAGTAGGAGGCAAAAGTGTTTTAACATCTGATTTGGTGTAGTTTGCCTCAAATTTAATGACGATTAGCACGTATTCATAGAGAATTTCACAAAAAAAAGCCCCCACTTCCGTCGAAGCGAGGGCTTAATATAGGTGCCATACAGGC
>CAZTEZ010000064.1:0-12585 GCA_964611815.1 uncultured Bacteroidia bacterium
CTCAACAAGCGCTTCTGTCTAGGTTAATTTGTTTCTGTTTTGGGGAAGCTTACATAGGGTGTAACACAGGAAGTAGATGGAATAGCATAGCAGATAGTACCATCGGCTTTGTTTTACCCACCCTAATTTTATGTCATAATCCCACATACGACTGTTTTGTGACTGAGCCAGTGAATATCGCTAAATATCCGTCACATTGGCTAAATTCGCGGCATGAGCACAGAACTCGCTGGCAAATACGACCCCACGGCCGTGGAGGCCAAATGGTACGCCCACTGGAAGCAGTCGGGCTTTTTCCGGTCCACCCCCGACGAACGCGAACCTTACACTGTCGTCATCCCCCCGCCGAACGTGACGGGCGTGCTGCACATGGGCCATATGCTGAACAATACCATCCAGGATACGCTGGTGCGGCGCAAGCGGCTGGAGGGCTACAACTGTTGTTGGGTGCCCGGCACCGACCACGCGAGCATTGCCACCGAAACGAAGGTCATCAACCGCCTGGCCGAACGTGGCATTAAAAAGCAGGACCTGACCCGCGAGGAATTCCTGAAGCACGCCTGGGAATGGACCGACGAGTACGGCGGCATCATCCTGAAGCAACTCGAGCGCCTTGGCGCCAGCTGCGACTGGGAGCGAACCCGCTTCACGATGGAAGACAAGCTCAGCGAGAGCGTCATCAAGGTGTTCGTCGACCTCTACAATAAGGGCAAAATCTACCGCGGGCACCGCATGGTGAACTGGGACCCCGTCGGCCTCACGGCGATTTCGGACGAGGAGGTGGAGTACGAAGAAAAACCTGCCAAGCTGTACCACGTGAAGTACCCCTACGCCGAGGGCGAGGGTCACATCGTGATTGCCACCACCCGCCCCGAGACCATCATGGCCGACACGGCCGTGGCGGTGAATCCCAACGATGAACGCTACAAAGACCTGATTGGTAAGAAAGTGCTCGTCCCGCTGGTGAACCGCCCGGTGCCGGTCATCGCAGATGATTACGTCGACCTGGAGTTCGGCACGGGCTGCCTGAAAGTGACACCCGCCCACAGCGAGGCCGACTTCGAGATTGGCGAACGCCACGGACTGGAGATCATCGACATTTTCACCGAAACGGCGCACCTGAACGAAAAAGCGCAAGTACACGTCGGCAAAGACCGCTTCGAAGCCCGCAAGCTGGTCGCCAAAGACCTGGAAGCGGCGAGGCTGCTGATCGAGACTGAGGACATAAAGAACAAGGTCGGCCACAGTCAGCGCAGCCGTGCGGTGATCGAGCCTCGCATCAGCGAGCAGTGGTTCCTGAAGATGGACGAGCTGACACAGCCCGCGCTCAAAGCCGTGCTCGAAGATGAGGTGATTCGCTTTGTGCCCGACAAGTTCAAGAACACCTACCGCCACTGGCTCGAAAACATCCGCGACTGGACGATCAGCCGCCAGCTGTGGTGGGGTCATCAGATTCCGGCCTACTACTTTACCGTCGACGGCAAGGACAAAACTGTTGTGGCCGAAGACCGCGACGAGGCCTACAAACTCGCTGTAGCCGAGGGCTTTGAGGGTAAGGCAGAAGACTTGTGTCAAGACGAGGACGTACTCGACACCTGGTTCTCGAGCTGGCTATGGCCCATCAGTGTTTTCGATGGCTTTACCGACCCCGGCAACCCCGACATCAAGTACTATTACCCGACGAATGACCTCGTGACGGGCCCGGACATCATCTTCTTTTGGGTCGCGCGTATGATTTTCGCGGGCTACGAGTACATGGACGAGCGCCCGTTTAACACGGTGTTTTTCACGAGTATCATTCGCGACAGTCAGCGCCGCAAGATGAGCAAGAGCCTGGGCAACTCACCCGACGTGCTGAAACTCATCGACGAATACGGCGCGGATGCGATTCGTCTGGGGATGCTGATGTGCACGACGGCCGGGCAGGATTTGCTGTACGACGAGTCCCTTTGCGTACAGGGGCGCAACTTTGCGAACAAAATCTGGAACGCCTACCGCCTCATCGACAGCCTCGGCGAGAATGCGGAGGGCGACGAGCAGCACCCGCAAGAGCGCATCGCCACCGAATGGCTGCAGGTCCGCATCCGAGAGGCAGCTGTGGAGCTCGACGCGCAGTTTGCGGATTACCGCCTGCTGGATATCGCCCGCACGCTGTACCGCTTGATTTGGGACGATTTCTGCAGCTTCTATCTCGAGCTAATCAAACCCGCGCAGGGTGGAGCACTCAGCAAACCGGCGCTCGAGAAGACCATCGGCTTTTTCGAGGAGTTGATGCAGCTTTTGCACCCGTTGATGCCCTTCGTGACTGAAGAGCTCTGGCACAACCTGCGCCAGCGCGAGAAGCAGGACTGTATCACGGTCTCGCGGCTGAAAGACTACAGCAGCCAGCCCGCCAACGATAGCTTGCTGAAGGACGTCGCTGAGGTGCGCGAAATCATTACCGCCATTCGTAGCTTCCGCAGCGAGAAAGGTGTATCGCCGAAAGAGGCGTTTGATCTTCAAGTAAAAACCAAGCAATCGCAGTTGTTCAAAGACCTCGCGCCAGCGATTCAGCACCTGGCGAATGTCACGGAACTGAAAGTCGTAGATGCGCTGCCCGATGGCACGCAGTCGCAAATCGTGGGCCCGCATGAGCTGTTTTATCCTGACGAGCTCTTCAAAGGCGACGAGGCCGAAGAGCGCGCCAAACTCGAAGAGGAGCTGAAGTACAACCGCGGCTTTCTGAAGAGCGTCGACAAAAAGCTCTCGAACGAGCGCTTTGTGAACAACGCACCCGAGGCGGTTGTCGAGAAGGAAAAGCAGAAGAAAGCCGATGCCGAGGAGAAGATTCGCGTCTTGGAGCAGCGACTGGCGAGTCTCTCGTGATTTTCTGCGCCTCCGGTGTACGATGCCTGCGAGAGTTGGCGTTGCAATGCTGATAAACCTGCCGCACATGACCTTAGTTGCTATGCCCAAGCGCTTGCCGACGACTTACGTGATTCTGATCCTGAGTATCGTACTCAGTAGCCCGCTGGCTGCCCAGCAGCTGCGCCCGGGCGAATGGCGGTCTTTTCTGACGCAGGCGGATAATGAGCAGCTAATCGCCACCAACGACGGCTTTCTCTTGTGCAGTGATGTCGGCATATCATTCTACAACAGCGATCTGCAGCTGGGCTTTTCCTTAGACCCACTGGGCCCGCTCAACGGCCAACGCACCCAGCTGATGGCCTACGACACGCTCACTGGACGGCATTTTCTCGCGTATTCAGACGGCCGGATCGACTACTTCACCCAACCAGATGCAGTCGAGGAGATTCTGGACCTGTTCATCACAACCAACTTTTCTGATAAGCGCATCAACCAGCTGTACCCGAGTGGCGATACGCTGCTGATTGCCACGAACTTCGGTCTGCTTTTGTACGAGATCGATCGCCAGGAAACCCGGGGGACCTTTACGCAAATCGGCGCGCTGACCGAACCGACGGTCTCGAACGTTGCGATGACCACCGACTCGATCTTCGTTTTAGTCAACGACGGCGTGTATTCCGCACCACGAGTTGGCGCTAACCTTGCGGACGGTGCCAACTGGCAGCGCAGCTTGTCAGTTCAGAACAACGGTGGACTGCGGGCGCTTCACCAAACGCGTGATGGGCTCTATCTGGTGAATGATGCCAGCCTGCGCTACCGAGATGCCCAGGCGAATTGGTCGGTGCTCGGCGGCGCCAGCGCGCCCGATACGGCGATTATTCACATGGGGAGCAATGCCAATTTCGCGTGGTGCATCAGCAACGATACGCTATATCGCATCCTGGGCAATAGTATTCAGGCCGACACCACCGCCGAGGGTATGACCCGTGCGAGCTTTAGCAACAGCGGCCAACGCTGGGCGTACGTGCGCTGGGGCGCCACCGTGCTGGTCAATTTGAGCAACGGCTGGGAGCGCCTACCCTTAACGGAGCTGTTTCCGCCGACCAACCGCGGGCGACACGTGCGGGTGCAGGACGGCAAGCTTTACATCACGGCGAATTTTCGCTCGGGTGTGGAGCCCAGCTACAACCAGGTGGGGGTTTCTGAATACAACCTCTCGCAACCCAACGTGCCGGAAAGTTGGCGTCAATTTAACGGTGGCAGCAAGGGTATTCCGGATTTCTTCTATTCACCGACCCTGCCTTTCTTGGACAGCCGTCGCAACCTCTGGATCGGTAGCTTCGACCACGGCGTCGTACGCATTGCGCCCGAGGGGGAGGTCGTGCATTACAGCGACGAAAACACGCCTTTGGTCGGCATCTTCCCCGACGACGAGGGTGGCTGGATCGCCACGCGCATTACGGACGTCATCGAAGACCAGCAGGGCGTGCTCTGGATGACACTCTATGCTGCCGACCAGAACCGCTCGCTCGTTGCCCACAACCCGGAAACGAACCAATGGCACCTGTTTCAGCTCCCGGAGGGTTGGACGTATGAGTTGCTGCAAGACCAGAACGGCTACATCTGGATTCGCAACTGGCGCAATGGCGTGACGGTTTTCGACTACAACGGCACGCCCTTCGATGCTAGCGACGACCGAGCTCGACTGCTGAGCACGGGCGATCTGGCGGGCGGGCTGTCGAACTCTGTGGTGCAAGATTTGGTGATGGATCGCGAGGGCTACATTTGGTCGGCCACTGCGGCCGGAGTGGTGGTCTTCTACAACACTTTTAACATCTTCGAGCTTTCGACGAGTACTGATGCGACCTGCCCGGTATTCGAGCGCCGCTGCCTGCTCGAAAACTTCCAGGTTAACGCCATCGCCGTGGATGGAGCTAACAACAAGTACTTTGGCACCGAGGGCGGGGGTGTTTACTACTTCTCGGCAGACGGCTCTCAGGAGCTGGCGCACTACACCACCGCCAATTCGCCCTTGGTCTCAGATATCGTGACCGACCTTGCGATTAACCCCGAGACCGGCGAGTTGTTCATCGCCACAGACGCCGGTGTGGTCAGCTACCAAGCCGATGCCACAGCGCCCGTGGAAGTGCAGCCCGAGAGCGATCAAAAGCTTGAACTCTACGCGTTCCCGAACCCTTACAAGCCCGCTGAGCACACACAGCTCACGGTGCGCGGCTCCAGTTTTGAGGGTGAAGTAAAGGTCACGACGGCCTCGGGCATGCTCGTGAAAGAGTTGACGAGTCTCGGCGGTTCGGTCGTCTGGGACGGGCGCGATGTGCAAGGCAAGGTCGTCAGCAGCGGTATTTACTTGATTCATGTGCTCGACCCCAACGGTGAGGTGAGCGGTATCACGAAAGTAGCCGTGGAGTCGCGACGATAAGCAAGAGCGACAGGGTGGGAGCCGAAAGTTTCGCGCGCTGCGTTGTAGATTAGCACCATGACGCCACGCATCCTTTTTATTTCTGAGCATGCCATCCGCAAACGCGGGTTTGTGCAGGCCTTTTTTGTGCAAGCCGCCAAACTCGAAGGCAAGACGCTACTGTTTCATGAAACCGGCGTGAGCGACCCGGCTGTGAACTGGTATGTCTCGAAAAAAATCAGCAGCGGCCTCAGCGAGCAGATGATCCCCAACAACGCACTGCCAGTCAGCCAGACGAAGCACCTAGCGCTTCAAGAAGATACTGTGGCGCTGGACACCGAGCGCATCGCGCAGCAGCTGCAGAACGTCTACCTGCTGGTGATGAACGCCGTATCGATGCAAGACGATGCAGAAGTTGTGCTGGATACCCCCACTTGGCTAAAAGCTATCCGACGGGCCTACCCGGACACCGTGATGCAGTTCTTCCCGGATAACCCCGATTCTGCCATCGGCATGGATCAGCCGATGATCAACACCCCAGAAGATGCCCAGCGATTACTTGAGGCCTTCCCAGAAGAGCGACGCATCTTGGAACTGGCAGCCGCGGTGGCCCCGTCTCAAATTGTGCTCGCCACCAACTTTGCGCTATGATTCTCCAGAGCGAGGCCATCGTGCTCAGCACACAGAAGTTTCGCGAGACATCGCTAATCGTGAAGCTTTACACCCGCCAGCACGGGCTCGAGAGCCTCATCGCCAAGGGTGTGCGCACGAAATCGAAACGCCAACGCGCGATTTATTTGCAACCCAGCGCCTTGCTGGATGTGGTCTACTATGTCAAGAAGGGCCGAGACTTGCAGAACCTCACCGACTATACGCCCGCCCAGCACTACGCCCGTGCCTGGCAACAACCCCAGCGGATGCTCTACGCCATGCTTGGGGTAGAGGTGTTCGGTGGGGCCGTGCGCGAGGTAGAGCCTAATCCTGAGTTGTATCAGCTCCTGCGCGACTACCTGCTGGCCGTCGATGCCGAAAACGCGCAGATCTTCGATCGGTTGATGCACTTTCTGCTCGCGCTTTGCGATGCCGTGGGCATTTTGCCGCAAATCGACAGTGCGCGCCCCGACCAGCCCAAGGTGCTACTCATGGAAGAGGGCCGCATCGAGGACAGCCCCAGCCGGCTGACCACCGGTGCGGGCGGGCACATCTATCGCTACCTGACCGGTCAGGCACTCATTGTGCCCCGCGCAGAGCGTGAGCAGTTGATTCAGACGCTGCTGCGCTACTTCGACTTACACCTAGAGGGGTTTCGGCAGCCCAAAAGTCTTGAGGTGTTTAAGGCGGTGTTTCAGGAGTAGGGCACTGCTAACAAAAAACGCCCGCTGAATGATCAGCGGGCGCTAATGAAGAGTTAGAATCGTTTGGTTACTGCACCACGATTTTACGCGTGAGCTGCTCGCCATTGGCGTTGAAGCTCAGGTGGTAGATGCCACCGGGCAGGTCGCTGGTGTTCACCAGGTGTTGGCGCACACCGCCAGTTTCTTCTGCGTCGTAAGTGTATACAGACTGACCGAGGTTGTTCATCAGTTGTAGCTGAACACGCTCATTGGCCGGTAGGTAGTACTCCACCGTGAGCTGTTCGGCAGCCGGGTTGGGGTAGGCGGCGAATTGCAGGCTGGTGTTCAACGCCTCGCTGGTGCTCACCTGCTCTTCATCCGGAATGCCGAGGCGGCGGCTGTTGATTACGCGGCGCTCGGCCACGCTGCTACCTTCGTCGTAAGCAAAAACGATGATGCGAGAGTTATCATAGTCCAGCAGGTTGTACTGCGTGAGGTCAACCTCAATAGTCGTCGAGTAGTCGCCGTTGGCGGTGATGTCTGTGCCGATAACTTCGCCGTTGACACCATTCAAGTAACCGCGGAAAGTATTATCGTGGGTGTAATCGTTAATCGGGTCACCCAGACCGAAGAGCGGTGAATTGGGTTCGTTCGTGTCGTAATTGCGCTGGGCCAAATTATTGACAGCCGGTATGCCGCTTTCGATGAGCATCGCCACCAGGCGCGTCTCACCAGGTATGTCGCTCACGGCGTTCAAAGAGATTTCGGCCGTCAGCGTATCGCCCACACGAGAAGCCGTAACGTCGATACCCACTGGCGCGCCCACATCTGTGTAGCCTGCCTCCATCGCGAGGTCAAGCAACACCGGGTGCATAGTCGTGCCGGCGTCGTCGCCAGGGAAGAACTCGCGGTTAAGCGTGCTGCGAGGTGTGCCACCGACGTAGTCGGCGATAAAAGCATTGCCATCCGCAATCGAGAGAGCGTCATTCTGGTGGTATTCTACAAAGATCGTGTTCGCATTCACCTGCAGCACATCTTGCTTGCCACCGTCTTTGTAGGGGCAGTAGCCACACCAGGTGCCGGTGATGATTTCCACGAGGTCATTTCGCGAAACCAGATCAGTGTAGGCGCTAAAGCTGTGCGACACCATATCGTTACTGGAGACCGGATCGCCAGGGTTGTTGATGATTCGCACTTCGCCGTCGTAATCGCCAGTGCTCGTCATGTTGATGTTGTTGATATACAGGCGCACGAGGAAGTTCTCTTGCAAGCTACCGGAGTACGTGCTTGACGTAAACGTCTGGCCATCGACTGTCATTTCGACCGCAAAACCAGTGGCTGGGGTCGATGAGTTGTTGATCACGAGTACGCTCATGTTGTGGCCTTGGGTTGTAGACATGAATCGTGGTGCAGCGAGTCCATAGATGCCGACATCCTGCGCCATGAGGGGCATGGCCAAGAGTAGCGCGAGTAGAGATGTGTAGAGATTTTTCATGGAATATTCGGTTAGTTTCCGGTAAACTACAAAAAAAACCTCAATCGGGTTCAATCGCTCTTAAAAAAAGCCGAACAGTATTGCAATGGTCGGCTTTGTAAGGCATAGATCTACAAATTACTCTTTCACGAGCTTACCACTGAAGCTTTGCCCGCTGGCGGTGCTGAGCATGTAGTGGTACATGCCGGCGGCGAGCTGCTCGTCTTCCCAGCTGATGAGCTGGCGGCCTGCTTCGTAGTGACGATTACCGGTGGTGTAAATTACCCGGCCGGTCATGTCGTAGATCGTGAGTTGCACTTCCGTGGCTTCTGGTAGCTGCAAATCAAAATGCATGCGGCTCTGGAAGGGGTTGGGGTAGACCGTCAGGCGCGTTTTCAAGTCGCCAGCCAGGCGCGCAGAGGCGATGTTGGAGTGCGTGACCGTGCCGTCCAAGTCCGATTGCAGGTAGCGGTAATAGTACGTCACGTCGGGTTGCACATCGGTGTCCAGGTGCAAATACTCGGCCGTTCCGCTGCGGGTGCCTTTAGCATCCAGCTCGGCGATGGTCGCAAACGAGGCTTCGTCTTGCGGGGTCAGTGTGCGCTGCAGTTGGAAGCCGGCATTGTTGCGTTCGCTGAATGTGTGCCAGCTCACCTCAATGGCGTCAGCAACTGGTGTAGCAACTAGCGGCGACGCTTCTACAGGTAGCGGGTTGTTTTGGATGCCAAAGCCAAAGCCGGAGAATTCGGTGTAGCCATTGCGGCGAGTGTTACTCTCGCGAGAGCTGCCATGGAATTCCCAGGGCTGCGTCTTCAGCAGCGCATACTGCGGCGAGGCGAGGCTCCAGCCACCAGAGGGGAACACCTCCATCGTGTATTGACCACTGTTGTCGCTCGGGTCGTTGGGGATGAACTCCCAGAAGCCGTCGTCTTCCAGGTAGGCGTAAATCAAGCCGTCGCTGGGGTCCGTCACATCGTCGATGTCATACGGCGTTGGTTGGATATCGCTAAAGCGACCGGTGACGTGCGTAATACTCGCGTAGTCAGACGAAAATTCAAGATGGGCACGCTCGTAAAAGAGCGGGCTGGAACCGTCGGCACCCAGCGGGTAGACGTAGATGTTCGTGCCATCGACCGCCCGACGGAAGCGCCCAACCACGTGGCCGTGGCCGCCGTTACCGTTCGAGGCGTGCTCCAGGCCTACGGGGCTGTTGTTTTCGAGTGCAAGGATGTAGCGGTCTGTGTTGACGTAGCTGCCGGGCGTCACCGCGCCGTTCTGGTCGAAACGCACAGATTCGTTGGCCGTCAGGTTGCCGGTGAGGTTTTTCACGCCCGGGCCTTCAAAGCCGAGTCGCCATACCGTGAGTGGCTTGATGAACTGCTCACCCGTACCGTCGAGGGCGATTTTGCCATCGGTGGCGAGGTTGGTGTAGGCGCCTGTCAGTTCGGGCAGGGGGGCGGTGGTGATGGTGCCTAGGTAAAGCTCGGGGTCAGCATTCGGGTCATTATCAAACGTGATGCCACCAGTTCCGTACAAACGGTTGATTCCGGTGTTCAGTCGGGCATCGCCGCGCATATTGAGCAGCGAGCGTACCTCAGCATCTGCAGCGAGGTTGTGTACCCCCGTGCCGGCAATGCGTAATTCATGGTAAGAAAGACCTTTGATGATCTTGTTCGTGGCGCCCGCAAACAACACGAAGCCATTTTGTAAATCAAAAGGGCCATCGATAAAGGGTTGCGGGCCGGCAACTGCTGTAGAGCGCCATCCACCTCCTGTTTGCAGTGCGGCCGCTGTACCTGTGAGTTGGTGCGGGCCCTGATCAAAATTACCATCTCGAATAATTAGGCTATCGTTCACGACCATATTGCCACCAACCATGGTTGCTGCGCCATTGCTTTTGTTGACTTCGATTTTTGACCACGCGAGGTTCGGCACTGCATTCAGAAGCAGGTCTTGAGCGATGGCATTATCGAGACACGTGAGGCAGGGGCCATCCAAAACCAGCTTGGCATTACTGGCTGTAATTGTGCCTGCGTCATGCGTCAAGTCGCGCTTGAGTGTCAGCGTATAATTCCCTAAGTCGGTGTCCGCATTGAAGCGCATTGAGCGACAGGAGAGGTTGGCTTGCAGCGTCAAATCGCCACTCACGACTGCATAGTCCGCATCATCATTGGTACCCGAACCGCGGTATTCGCTCACACCATCCACGAATCGGATATCCGGATCAGGGTTGGTACCGGTGCTGGTGATCACGCCCTCATTTAGTAGGATGTTTTCAATGTTCAAGCCGTTGGTGGGCGTGGCATCGTTCACGCGAATGGTGCCGTAGTTGCAGATGTTGCGGACATCGAAGTTGCCATTCACTTCCGCAATGGCACCGGCCATGATGGTCGCGTCTTCGGTGTCGGTGTCCGGCACATCGCCAAGGCTCCAGTTGCCGGGGGTGTTCCAGTCTAGGTCTACTGCGTTGGTGAATTCGTTGGCGACAAAAGAGGGGCCGCCGCCCACTCCCACGACTTCGATGTCATCTATTGCAGCTGAAAAACCTCTAAAATCAGGACCGCTGCCGAAAAAACCCGGGCCGGGGGGGTTGTTCCAGTGATAAACAATCTGTAAATCTGTGGCACCCGCAGGGATCGGTAAACTGGCTGCTGAAAAAGCCTCCCATTCAAAAACACCTCCGCATGCCGGCGACTCAAGACAGTTAGTACCTGCCTCCTGTATTATGGTCATTGCAGACCATACTCCTGCAGTTCTAGTGCGATAGAGCACTCGGGAATAAGACCCTGCACCAGCGTTGTTGCAAGTGCCGCGCAAACTTGATGCAAACTCAAAAGAAATATCGAAAGCGGTTTCACCAGATAAAGGGATTGCAGGCGAAAAAGCGAAGGTTGAGCTCTGCCAGTTCCCACAAGACAAAAACGCACAATTGGACGAATAGGCTCCGCAGCTTGTAAAGCCAGGACATAACAGATCCTGATTTGAGCCATTCGAGATATGCAAGGAATTATCACTACCAGCCCCTGATGCACATGTGCCGGCTGAACTGCCATTTTCGTCAGGTGATATAAACCAAGTATTTTGCCAAACGGCACCGAGGTTCTGGAAGGTCCAACCCGGTCCACCGGTCTCAAAGTCTTCAGTGAAGAGCACACCGCCTCCACCGGCCGCTAGTCCCCCGCACTCACAATCACTCACCGTGATGTAGCCCGTCTTGGTCTCCATATCACTCAAGGCGTTATCGTCCGTCACCTGCAGCTCAACGGTGTAGGTACCCGGCAAGTCGAATTGCACCTCCGGATTCGCCGAGCTGGCGCTACCTGTGACATAGCTGACGGTACCCGGCCCAGTGAACGACCAGGCGTACGTGGTGATCGTGCCGGTGCTGGTACTGGCATCTGTTAGCGAGACCGTCAGTGGCGGCGTGCCTATTACGCCGGTCGAAGCGCACACACTTAGCGGCGTACCCGTAAAGTCCGCTTCAATGCAGTTTTCGGGGGTCACGCTCTGCGTTTGAACGTCCGTAGACGTACACTCGTCGAGGGTCAGCGTGACGTCTTGTGCGACATCCGTCAGGAACTGCAACTGAATGTTCTGATCGCTGGCTGTCGTACCCCCCGCGAAATCCCAGTCGACGCCCTGCGTGCCCGTCACACTCCAGGTGTTAGTGCCGGTGCTGGTAGGGTTGTCGTGCGTAAAGTCCACGATGTCGTTAATGCAAGGCGTCAGATCGGACACCGTAAACGTAGCGTCGGGTGTTGGGGTGTTGCTGACAATTTCGATATTGTCCACGTTAAAGCTGGAGTTCAGCGAGTAGTCCGCCGTGGTTTGCGGCCAAGGATTGCTGTTGCGCCAGCGAAAGGCGATGCGCACGTTCGGGTTGTTTTCGGCGGCTGCGGGCAGGGGCAAGCTGATGCGCTGCCAGCCGTTGCACGCGCCGGCCGTGAAGTGCGAGAACGTGATGTTGTCTTCCAGCACCTCCCAGGTCGTGCCGCCATCCGTGCTTATGAGCACCGAGCGGTCGGTCAGTCGGTCGGGCTGGTTAAACGCACCCGCCTGGTCGCCACCGAGGTAGGCGTCGAACTCGAGCGTCAGGTTGCAGAAACCGGTGAGGTCGATGTCATTATTATAAGGTGCCCACTGGTCGCTGTTCGAAAGCCGCGCGAGTGGGTAGCCGGGATCCGTCACGGCGTGGGCATCGTCGTACCAGTGGTAGCCGTCCTCGTCGTCGTGTACGCCGAGAAAGTCGCCCACCAGCAAGCCGCGGTTGCGTACGTTGCGCTGGATGAACAAGCTGCGGTTCGTCACGCCGCCGCCCGGGTTGGGGTTGGGGTAGGGCTCGTAGGCGGTGCAGATATTACGAGAGCCATTCGCCGCACTTGGCATAATGGGCGTGTGCTCGCTGCTAATCGTCCAGGCGCTGTGCGAGGGCTCGTTGCCAATGCCGCCGTCAGTGCCCGTGGGTGGGGTGTAGTTCAGCGAACCCACAGTAATGATGCCGCCGGGCTTAG
>CAZTEZ010000065.1:0-4850 GCA_964611815.1 uncultured Bacteroidia bacterium
GCCAATCTCCCCGGAGCCGCAACTGGAAGTGCAGGGAAAGGATTCGCGTTCCCGGCTCGAATTCCTGCGGGGCGGGGTCAGGCTCGATTTTCGAGAGCCCCCGCTGCAGCGATTTCGCCGCAATCAGCAGGTGGCCGACAGGCACGCCGATGTTGCGCAGCACAGTGCTGTCCGTCAAATCGCGCTGCAGGCGCGAGATCGGCAGCTTTTGGCTCAGGTGCGTCAGCGTGGCGATGGCCAGGCCAAGGTTGCCCTCGGCGTTCTCGAAGTCGATGGGGTTCACTTTGTGCGGCATGGCCGAAGAGCCCACCTCGTTGGGGTTAAGCTTCTGCTTGAAATACCCCATGCTGATGTACTGCCACGCGTCGCGCGCGAAATCGATCCAGATCGTCGCCAGTCGGCTGAGACTATCGAAGATGCGCGCCAGACCGTCGTAGTGCTCGATTTGCGTCGTCGGGTAACTGCGCTCCAGTTGCTCCCCCAAATGCGTTTGCACAAAGCGGTCAGCAAACGCGTGCCAGTCAACATCCGGGTAGGCGACCACGTGGGCATTCAGGTTGCCCGTGGCCCCCCCGAATTTCACAGGGTATTTCAGCTGACGCAGCTCCTGCATCTCTCGTTCTAGCCGTACGATGAACACGCGCATCTCTTTGCCTAGGGTCGTCGGGCTGGCGGGTTGGCCGTGGGTGCGGGCGAGCATCGGCAGGTCGGCCCATTTGTTCGCGTGCAGCGCGAGCTGGTCGAGCGCCGTTTGGAGTTCGGGCAGCAGCACCTGATGCAGTCCATTGCGCAGCATCATCGGGAAAGCCGTGTTGTTGATGTCCTGAGAAGTCAGTCCGAAGTGCACGAACTCCGCATTAGCTTCGTCCCAACCAAGCTGTTCTTTCACGATGCGCTTCACGAAATACTCCACGGCTTTCACATCGTGATTGATCTCGCGCTCGGTGGCCTTCACCTCCTGAATGTCGCTGTCCGTCAGTGAATTGTAGCGCTCGCGTAGTTTGGCTTGCTCCACCTCAGTGAGTTCGGGTAGGCGTGTTTCGGGTAGCGCGGCCATCGCGATAAGGTACTCTACCTCCACCCGAAAGCGGTAGCGAATGAGCGCCGCTTCCGAAAAGAAATGACGGAGCGGCTCGGTGTGCCGGCGGTAGCGGCCATCGAGCGGCGAAAGCGCGTGTAATGCGTCCACGTGGTAAAGCTGAATGCGCACGGACAGTTTCCCGTGCAGCAGTTAACGAATCAGTTGCCGTAGTTATAGAGCACGGCCTGCGACACGCCCATGTTCGAGAACCCGCCGTCGTGGAAGAGGTTCTGCATGGTCACTTTGCGCGTCAGGTCCGAGAACAGCGTGATGATGTAATCGGCACACTCGTCGGCGCTGGCATTACCCAGGGGCGACATATCTTCTGCGAAATTCAGCATCTTGTCGAAGCCCCCCACCCCACTGCCGGCCGTTGTGGCCGTCGGCGATTGCGAGATGGTGTTCACCCGCACTTTGCTCTGCACGCCGAGGTAGTAGCCAAAGTTGCGCGCGATAGATTCGAGCAGCGCCTTGGCCTCGGTCATGTCGTTGTATTTCGGAAAGATGCGCTGCGCCGCGATGTATGTCAGCGCCACCACAGAGCCCCAGTCATTGAACGCCTTGCGCTCATAGGCCACCTGCAGCATTTTGTGGAACGACATCGCCGAGATGTCGTAGGTCTTGTGCAGCCAGTCGTAGTTCAGCTCAGTATAATCCTTCCCCTTGCGCACGTTGGGCGACATGCCGATGCTGTGCAGAAAGAAGTCGATTTTGCCGAACTGCTCCTCTGCTGCATCGAAGAGCTTACCGATGTCTTCGAGGTTGGTCGCATCCGCCGGGATGAGCTCTGCGCCAGTCTCTTCGGCGAGCTCCTTAATCCCACCCATGCGCAGCGCGACGGGCGCGTTGGTCAGGATGAACTTTCCGCCTTGTTCCTTGATTTTCAGTGCTGTACGCCAGGCGATCGATTTGTCGTCCAAAGCGCCGGTGATGATACCGGTTTTCCCTTCTAGCAGTCCGTTGGCCATAGCTGTAATGGTGAGGTGAAGGCCGAAAATACAAATTTTCGCGCCGCCAGCGTTCCTCTGTAATCTGCAAATAACGCGAGAAAATGGGTTTAATTAGAACGCGTAGCCCATCGTGATGATCACGCGCGGCTCTTGCACAGCGCCGTCGTCGATACCCCAGCCGAGGTCCAGTCGGCCAGTGAGTCCGAAGACCGTCCCCTGCACACCGGTACCGAAAGCCTGCAAGAAGGGGCTGCGCAGGTTTTCGACCGTAATCACGAACGGCGGGCGCTCGATGGTGTTGACGCTCACCGGGTTGCGCTGCGAGAAGGGGTTGCCCTGGTTCCAGGCCGTGCCGATGTCGTAGAACAGGATCCACTGCATATCAAACAGCTGGCGGCTCTGCAGATTCGTGGTGAACATCCGGAACAGCGGCATACGCATTTCCGCGTTGATGATACCGTATTTGTTGCCGCTGCGCGCGTTGAAATCAAACATCCGCAATGGGGTGGCAAAGCGCATCAGGTAGTATTCAGATGCATCGCCGAAGACCGGCAGCTCCCCTTCGTTTTGCATCTCGAAGTTCAACTGGTCGTTCACACCGCCGAGCATAAAGAGCTGATCCGTAGGGCCAAAGCTCGCCCCGCCATTGAAGCGCGTCAAAAACGTGATGCCGCCCAGTTTGGTGTATTTGCGCACATCGGCGGTCAGGCTCGTGAAGAGTGCGACATCGTCGGTGAGGTTGCGGTTGTTGGTGATGCTCAGGTCGGCGTACAGCCCGCGGTCAATAAAGCGCTCCTGACGGCGTAAACTGTTGTAAACCAGACGAGCGGAGTTCTGGTGGATGCGGCTGAAATCCTCGAGATCGGGGTCGGCATCCGTAAAACTGACGAACAGCTCGGTGCGCTCTACGCCAACGAATTGCGTCCCGGCCTCAAAGCGCAGGTAACGGTTGACGGGCCAAATGGCTAACAGGCCAAAGCCGGTCGACTGGAACTTGAAGATGTAGTTCCCCTCGAGCACCCGGCGATTGGTGAAGAAGTTCGCGCCCATCTGCAAGCGGTATTGCGTGAAGCGGTAGTTGATCTGCGAGTCCATGCTGCGGAAATCATCATAGAGCCGGTAGCTGGCGTTGATGTGATGATAGCGGTGCATGTCGGCAAGCTGTATGCCCGCCTCGGCATAAAAGCGCTGAAGCGGGTGGCTGCCAATCCGGAAATCGAAGCCTTCGAAATGCAGACTCGGCCCCACTTGTCCTTCGCCCGTAAAGCGGACATCTTCAACCTGTTTCAACGCAAAATTGTCCTGCGTCTTTTGTGCCTCAAGTCGTTCTTCGCGTTTGCTACGACGACGTTCGCGTTCGCGCTCGGTGGAGGAAGAGTTGGATTCTTCATCAAAGACGTAAAAGCGGATGCGGTCGTCGTCCGCTTGTTTTTGCTGCGTCGTATCTGCGGGCTGTTGCTGCTTGAGGCGCTCATCGGCTGCTTTTTGCTCGGCTTTGCGAATCGAATCGGCGATGGCTTCCGCACGTTTAGACTCCCGGTCAGAATAGCTGGCAATGCGCAAGAGGCCCAGCTTGGTCATCTCGACCGTCTCGAGCGGGCGGGTGCGAGGCTCGCTCCAATACGCAGCCTTGAGTTTGCCACCGTCGTAGCACGAAAACAGCACCCCCTTTTTAGCCGAGCCCGCCGGGTAGTAGCCGGTCGGGAAATTCGTCAGCGGTTCGGGGCGCAAGGGGCCGAGCATGTGCAAGTTGGGCAGGCCAATGGCATCGCTTTGCACCACGGCCACCGAATCACCGATCACGCCGGGGTGACGTTCGTTGGCAACAGGGGTGTTGCTGAGGCGCTCTAGGGCGCGGGTTTCGCTGTCGTAGCGGTAGGCATCAAAGTTATTACGGTAAAAGCTGAGATCCGTCTTGCTAGCGGTTTCCAGGTTGTTGTCGCGGTTCGAGCTGAAGTAGATGTAGCGACTGTCGATGCCCCAGCTGGCATCCAGGTCGTCGAACGCATCCCGCGTAATGCGGGCGGGTTCGCTGGCGAAGGGCGCAATGGTGTACAGGTCGGTTTGCCCAGCGCTGGTCGCGTTAAATACGAGGCGCTTTTTGTCGGGCGACCAACTGAGCGACTCGATCATGTGCAGTTCCGGCGGTAGTTCGACGCGTTTGAGCTTGCCGGAGCTTGGACTGTAGTAGGCGATCGTCCAATGGTTGCGCCCGGGCATGGCGACTGCGACGATCTGTCCGTCGGGCGACCAAGCGATGGGCATATGCATGTAGTGCATCATCGGGTTGTTGGTCTTGTAGCCCCAATGGATACCGGTGTTCTTGCTCCCACTTCCTGGGGTATAGGTACTGAAGTGCAGACGGCCATTTTCACGCACCACGTAAGCCACGATGCCACCTTTCGGTGAAATTTGCGCGTTAACCAGCTGCTCGTTGTTTTTCGCCAAATCCAGTTCGGTGAGCTTCTCGGGCAGGGCGCGTTCGTCCTTCAACTGATTGGTGATGAAGTCTTCCCAATAGCGCGAGAAGTCACTGACATCCATACCGATAACGGCCACCATACCGCCATCAGCCGAGCGGGTGAGGCGGGTCATGTACACGATTTCCTGCAGTTTGGAGGGCCCGTAGCGTCGGAAGATGAAATACCAGATGGACTTGCGCAGCGTGTGGCCGAGCTCGGAATCACGCTCATTCAGGACACCCACAGCGGGGTTCTTGGCGAACGAGCGCAAGCGCGCTTCATCTTCGGGCCACCAGCCTTCGCCCAAAAAACTGGCGAGGCCTTCGTAGTACCAGCGTGGCAGGTGCATCAACGCGC
>CAZTEZ010000065.1:4860-12465 GCA_964611815.1 uncultured Bacteroidia bacterium
CGCGCGGTTCTGAAAACTGCGTCGACTGCCACGTCCGTAGAACATGTCTTCGAGCAGTAGTTCTGCCAGGCGCGTTTTCACCGCGCGGTAGTAGCTTTGGTAATCGCCCGTCCAGGCTACAGCGCCCATGTTGTGATTCACGCTCTCAAAGGGCTGACGATCAGGATCGTAGGCCGCCTGGCGGTAGCTCACGGGGTCAGGGTAAACTTCGAGCAGGTACTTCGACTCCGAAACGTAATCGAGTGCGATTTGCAGCTCGTCGATGGCCCGCTCGGCCAACTGACCGGTATTGCGTGCCAGCTGCAGGTTGTCGCCGTAGTAGTTCACCTGAGATCGACGCGTGGCCACATATTGCCAATTCAGCTTTTTCCAGGTGCGAATCGTGTTCGCCTGTGGTCCGTCAAACGGGAAACGCTCGCCCTGCGCCTGCAAAGCGGCGGCAGAAAAGACTAATGCAAATATCAGGGCAATCGAGCGAAGCATGTACGGTATAAAACGCCGGTGGTGACTAATTGTTATTGATAAACGCGTTCGCAGGGTAAATGGCTCAAAATCGGGGCTATTTGTAAGTAGCTTGTTTCAGTTCGGTACGAATGAAAGGCCGACCGCGCCTGGCGATGTGCGTTAAATGATCGACAAAGGCCTGTAGCCCACCCACTTCTGACAGCCTTACCACCGCGTTGCCGTAGCGGAACAGCGCGTCGGGCTGGTCGTCGGGGTCGTTGCCGGGCGGGATCACCCGCACCTGCAGGTACTGCACCACCGGCAGTTGGCCTCGGCTGGACAGTTCGATCAGCAAGCGCAGCTTGCGGTCTTGTCGCACGATGCGCCCACGATACTGGTTGTGGCCTCTCGCCAGCTCTAAAGCGCGAACAAGCTGCTCTAGCAGGGCCAGAGCAGCTTGTCGATGGGTGCGTTTGTGGCCGAACATTAGCGCAAGAGCATAAAGTTGCCTTTGTAAATTTTGCCCTCGATATCAGCGACATAGAAGTAAACCCCTTCGGGTGCTTCTTCGCCGTTGTCGAGCGTGCCGTCCCAGCCTTGGTCGTTCATATCGGTCGCCGAGTACACCAGCTGACCCTGTCGACTCAAGATTTTCACTTCATAGGGTTTGGTGCCGGTGTAGCCAACGAGCCAGCGGTCGTTCACACCGTCTTCGTTGGGGGTGAAGACCGACGGCAGGGCAAGCTCCTCGGCAGCAACGACATACGGGCCGTCGGTATACACATCCGTGCAGCCGTTAGCATCCGTCACCGTCAGCTTCACGTCATACGAACCTGCGCGCTCGTAGGCATGAACCGGGTTCTCTTCCGTTGAAACCTGGCCATCGCCGAAGCGCCAGAAGTAGTTGACGGCGCCAGTGCTGTTGTTCTGGAACTGCACATTGGCCTGTGGAATGAACAGATTCGCCTGTGTTTCAGGCACACTAATGAAGCGGGCCTCGGGGCGCTGATTCGTCACCACCAGATCTTGCTCGATGACCGTCTGGTCGCAGGCCGCCACACCGGCAACGTACAGGCGCACAGTGTATTGACGGCTTTCGCCCTCCGGCACGTTGTAGACGTGCACCGGCTCTCGGTCATTCGAGACGGGTGAGCCATCGCCGAAGTCCCAGGAGAAGAAGCTGGCATTAAGGTCGGTCGCGCGGAAGGCCACCGTCATGCCGTCTTCGTCGGCAGCGTCGCAGCCGATGTTGTAGGTAAAGTCGTAATCAGCAATCACTTGCGGGAAGACCTCCAGCGTGATCGAAGCGGTGTCTCGGCAAATGCCGGACTCACGTACTTCCACCTCATAAGTAGTCGTCTGCTGCGGCTGTACGTCGCGAATTGGGTTGAGGCTGCCGTTGTCTAACCAGCGGAAAATCGCGGCGCCCACACCACCAGAAGCCGTCAGGCGCACTTCTTCAAATTCACAGACAGCCGTATCGACGCCCTCTTCGAGCGAAATCTGCGCGTTGATGGGCGGGTTCACGAACACCTCCACCTCAGCACTGTCTTCGCACTGCCCGGCAAACACCGTTAGTTTGTAGGTCGTCGATTGCTTCGGCAACACGAACGGGCTCTGTGCCATAGTGTCAGAAATCGCGATGTTGGGAGACCAGCTATACAGAATCGGCGTCTCGTCTGTGTCGACACCGTTCACGATCAGTTGAATGCTGTCCTGCTGGTCCGGGCACACGACATAGAAATCTTCGGGCAGAATAGGCTCCGGTGAGGGCACCACTTCCACGCGAACGGTATCGGTCGCGATGTCCGTACAGCCGTTGGTATTGACGCTCAAGGTGTAGGTCGTTGTTAAATCTGGTGCAGCAGAGGGGTTGGCAATGTCCGGCTCATTCAGGCCAGCCGTTGGCGACCAGCTGTAGGTCAGTCCCGGCTTGGGGTCCGTACCGATAATCACGCTGTTATCCTCACAAATGCGCACGTAAGGGAAGGCCGCGGCCACATAGGGCGCATCGCGGACATCCACCACAATGGAATCAGCAACCGAGGTGCAGCCGTTGCTGATCACCTTCAGGAAGTAGGTCGTGGTTTGCGCAGGCGAGGCTTGCGGGAACTGCACGTCCGAAGCGCTCAGGCCAATCGCGGGCGACCATTCATACGTGTAGTTCGGGCCACCACCACTGGGGCTACCGCCCAGTTGCGCATTGCCACCCAAACAGATAAACGCGCTGTCGGCACCGGCATCGGCCACCGGCGTCGGGTTCACGAAGACCGTCACGGTCGACGAATCGTCCGTGATCGTCGCCGAGTTGTCGCACAGGCTATACTGATTAATTACATACAGACTGTAAGTCGTCGTCGTTTGAGGTGTCGCGAAGGGCGTCAGCGAGTTGGGATCGCTCAACGTAGCAGCCGGCGACCACGTGACTTCCGTCAGGCCGAAACCGTTCTGGCTGATCTGGCCATCCAGCGTCACACCCTGGTTGGTGCCCTGGCAGATGTTTTTGTCATCGCCAGCAAACGCAATCGGCTGCGGCAGCACATTGACCTGAATGAAAGCCGGATTCGAGAAGCAGCCCGAAATCTGGTCTTGCACCACCAACTCGTATTGCGTATCCGTGGTCGGGTTCGCCTGCGGTGTTAGGGTGTTGCTGGGGAAAACGGTGCTCGTGGGTGTCCAAATGGGGTTATACAAGCCGCTGCCACCAGAGGCATCACCCGGCAATTGCACGCCACCCGTGCCATCGCAGAATTCCAAAAGGAAGGTATCAATCGACGCGACTGGTACTTCATTTACTGTTACGGTCACGCTGTCGATATTACTCAAACACCCACTACAATTGGCTTGCAGATAATAGGTTTGATCTGTCGTCGGATTCGCTATCGGATTCAGCGTGAATGGATTACTCAACCCGTCGTAAGGTAGCCACTCGATGGCACACGAAGCGGTGGTATCCTGGAAGACGAAGCTACCATTGAGCGTGCCACCCACATTCTGGCAAATCTCGATATCATTACCCGCGCTGATGATCGGCGTTTCGCGAATCAGAATCTGGCGCTCGAACGGCCCGCGTGAGCAGAATTCTGTGATGTTGGACAGACCCGGGAACTTCAGACCAGAATCACAATACGTGACTTCCACCGAATCGAGCAGCATGCCTTGCATGCTCACGAAATTCACCACACAGGCGGTATCGAAGTCCCACACCAGGCTATCGACCGAGTTGATGGAATCGGGCAAGAAGTCACCCGTCCAGTACATCAGTACCGGCTCATCCACGCAGCCGTCGACCGGGGCAAAGAAGCTGACGTCCGGCTCTTCGACAATATTGAGTACGATCGAAGCCGTGTCGCCGATGGTACCGGGACAGCCGTTTGCAGAGGCAATCAGGCGAACCTGGGTCGTGTCGTTGAATTCGAGCGTCACCTGGCCACCACTGGTGTTGTTGCCCGGAATCAACCAAGTGTAGGCATCGCCGCCTGAGCCGACGAGTACGATGCTATCGTTCTTACAAACCACCGTGTCAGACACAAACTCGCCGTTGATAAAGGCTTGCGGGGTCGATGTCACGGTAATGTTTAAAGTATCCGTGTAGCTACAACCGGCTGCATCTGTTACAGTCGCGGTGTATTCTGTGTTTTCTACCGGGCGCAAAATCGGATCGGGCTGGTCGGCCTGCGTGGGGTCTTGCAGTGCGGTGTCGGGTGTCCAGGCATAGCTGGGGAAACCGGCAGGTGCAGAGAAACCTGCGAGCAATTCGCCCTCGCACTCTGTGGCATCGGGGCCCAAAGTGAACACCGGAATCGGGTTCACATTGACTGAAACCGAATCGGTATCCGAGCATCCGGTAACGGCGTCAGTGGCGATCATCTCAAAGTCAACAGCCGCTACCGGCGAAATGAGAATCGTCTGCTGGTCCGTGGCGCCGATGATTTCGCCAGCAGGCGCCCACTGATACAGATCAGAGCCGCTACCGGACAGGTTGATGGTGTCGCCAGCGCAGATGGTGGTGTCGCTACCCGCATCGGCCACAGGCGGTGCGTTCGGTATGACATTGATGCTGGCGTTTTCGACACACGCACCACCGCCGCAATTGATGGTGATGTCATAATTCTGTGTTGCTGCTGGCGCGACGATGATACTTGGATCATTCACCGTACCGCCCACAATGCCAACGTTCGGCGACCAGGTGTACGTACAAGCCACGGTTGCGCCCTGAATGGTGGCGTCCAGCGTGGTACCGCTGGTGTTGGTGCAATACGCGGTGTCTCCGGAGGTACTGAGCGTGGCGTTCACAACGGCCACCGTAATGCTGTCATTGTTAATGCAGCCGTTGTTGTCGGTACCGATGACCTCGTAAGAAACCGTGTTGCTCGGAGAGGCAATGACAGTAGCACCGGCAGTGGAGGAAAGGCCAATATTGGGCGACCAAATATACGTGTTCGCACCCGTGGCCGTCAGCGTTGCGTTGTCGCCCACACAAATCGTCACATCCGGCCCGGCATCCACGGCTGGCAATGGGTTGACGGTGATGATCACGTCATCGGAATTGGAACAGCCCGCCACCACAGGGTCGGTTACCGTGATGCGGTAGGTGGTGGCGTTGGGGGCATTATCGGGGTAAACTTCGGTGTCTTCGGTGTTGGGGCTGCCGATCGAGCCAAAATCGCCCGTGACGACTGACCAGTTAACGTTCGCAGAACCGGCGATGCCGTCCAGCGAAATGGTGTCACCGATGCAGATTTCTGCGTCGGCAGGTGCCTGAGCGATGGGCGGCGCAACAACCTGCACGCTGTCGTAAACGGTGTCCGTACAACCGGTCAATGAGTCAACGGCAATCAGCGTGAAGTCGTTGAAGCCGGCCGGCAGCAGGTCGACATACGGGCCAAGGCCTTCCTGGTCGGGCGTGCCCGTGGGGGGGGGTGCCTGGCCAATGTACCATTGGAAGTCGGTGTTCGCAGGAACGGTGATGTTAGGCGTAATGGTCGTATTGTCGCCTTCACACACCGGCGTGTGGTTAAACGTCAGGTTGTAGCCGATACAACAGGGGTTTTGTACGTTGCCAACGAGATTGTTGCTGGAAGGGCCGGCACTCGTGACCGTGCCAGGCACGGGCGTGGCCACCGCTGCAGCAATCGAAACGATCACCGGCGGCTGTGCCGAAAGGGTAATTGTGGCATTGTCGTCGTTGCAAGACGTGCCGAGCGTGGTGTTGAAATCGCCAACATACGCATCCTGCGTGGTCGGGCTGGTGTTGACGCCCCAGGCAACAACAGGAGCGCCATCTACGGGGTTGATGCTCACCCCCGTAAAGTTCGGGTTCGCCGCATCGTTAATCACGCTCTCCCCGTCGAGCGAGAAAGCGCCACCTGTGAGGTCGAAGCGCACGAGGTGCAAGCTCTGCCCGACACCAGTCGTGTTGGCTGCGTTAGCAGTGATATAAGTGCCAGGGGAATCGTAGCGCACCCGAACCGCCCGCGCATCGTTGCTGGCCAAGGCGTAAGTCGAAGAACCCTGAGAGAGATTGGTGCTGGTATTGTAGTTCATGATCCAACCCTCTTCCACAGCTGCGAAGGTGGAGGTTCTACCGGCAATTATCACGTTGTTGGGGGTCGCGGCATCATTCGTTGAGGCCACAGACGTGAAGCGCAGGCCAGTGCCGCCCGGGTTACGAATGGCACGCGGGTTGCCGGTGATGGCGCCGGTGTTAGCATCGAGCAGCGCAATGCAGCCCGCGACGCCTACAATACCTGTGAAGTTGCCCTCGCCCACCACGACCAGCGTTGCCAGCGGCGAGCCTGAGCCTAAATACGTTACGGCATTACCCTGGTCGAGGCCGTCCTGACTCAGGTTGTGTTGCACGTTGAAGATCTCGTTGCCGGTGTTGTCAAGTCTGATAACGGCCAAATCGCGACAGCCCGAACCCGTACAGCCGTTGTCATCAAGCCCCCAGCCTACGATGACGATTTCGTCTTCCAGATCATCCAGCACAGGGTCTTTGCCCAAAAAGAAATTGTCGTAGCGATAGGTCCAGTTCACAGTGCCCGTCTGCGAGATATTAAAAGCGATGACCTCCGTCGTACCGCCATTCACGCTGTTGCCGACGATCGTGAACGTGCCGTTGCTCATGGGCACGATGCTGAAGGCGGTGTCTTCACCACCAAAATCGTAGCGTTGCAAGAGGGTCACGTTGGCATCCTGGTCGTTGCGCATCACCAGCATGTCGAACGTGCCGCCCTCGTTGGTGTAACCAACCGAGATCAGACCGTTGTTGCCGTCCGGTTCCAAGGCATTGAATCCGTTGATGGCAGTACTGGTGTATATCAGCTGGTACTGGGCCAACTGAGCGTTCAGCAAATAAGCAGAACCGATAATGGCAGCAAGCAGGAAGCAAATGCGTCTGAGCATGTGAATGGACATAAAAATCCGGTTTGGGCCGTTTAGCAGAGCAAAGCGACGCATACGTACACTTTACCCATAGTTTAACTTTTGTAAAGGTACGATAAAACCCAAAAAAGCCCTAAAGAAGTGGGCGAGTCGTCAGAAGCGGCATGCCAGTTGTCTGCAACTGCCGATTTACGGCCATGCAAAGGGGTTTTGACCAAGAGCAATTGTTAGCAAAAAGACGCGCTGTTATGGTTTGCAGGGGGGGCTTCGGCGGCTTAGCCGTTCATTGCCATCAGGAACTCCTCGTTGGATTTTGTGCCGCGCATTTTCTGCTGCAAGAACTCCATCGCTTCGATGGGCTTCATTTCTGCGAGGAATTTGCGCATGATGTACATCCGCTGCAGCGTCTGGCGGTCGTAGAGCAACTCCTCGTGGCGCGTGCCACTCTGGATGACATCGATTGCCGGGTACACGCGGCGGTTGGCGAGACGGCGGTCGAGCTGGAGCTCCATGTTGCCCGTGCCTTTGAATTCTTCAAAGATCACTTCATCCATTTTCGAGCCCGTTTCAATCAGCGCCGTGGCGATGATCGTCAGCGAGCCGCCTTGCTCTACGTTACGCGCGGCGCCGAAAAACTGCTTGGGTTTGTGCAGCGCGTTGGCATCTACACCACCAGACAGGATTTTGCCGGAAGCGGGCTGGCAGGTATTGTGTGCTCGCGCCAGGCGGGTGATCGAGTCGAGCAGAATCACGACATCGTTGCCACTTTCAACC
>CAZTEZ010000066.1:0-9751 GCA_964611815.1 uncultured Bacteroidia bacterium
ATCAGCTCGATGGGTTTGGTTTTCGAAACCGCGACGAGTTTCACGTCTTTGGGGTCGCGACCGGCCTTGGTGGCGGCAGCAGCGATTTGGTCGTTAATCTGCTTCAGGTTGTCAGCGACACTGCTTTGCGTAATGGTTTCCATACCGTGCTAACATAGTCTTGCAGGCGCATCGTTCCAAATATCAGGCCTGCATTCAACCGGAATTTCACGCTCAGGAAATGCGCAAATAGCGGCTTTTGCGCATCTTTGCGCCACCACTGTTTTCGCAACCTGTTTGCGAACTTTGCTCAACCGATAAGCCCTCCACACGTGAACCCCTACCAGACCGAAAAAGCCAGCAAGCGCACCCTGAAAGACTACGGCAGCCTGACGCTCAAGGGCATGGGCATGGGTGCGGCCGATGTGGTGCCGGGCGTCAGTGGCGGCACCATCGCATTGATTGTGGGCATTTACGAAGAGCTGATCGACAGCCTACGCTCGGTGGATGCCAAGGCCCTCAAGCTGCTCTTCAGTGGCAAAATCAAAGCAGCCTGGGCGTATGTGAACGCGAGCTTTTTGATCGCCGTACTGCTGGGCGTGGCCATCAGCGTCGTGAGCCTGGCGCGTGGTATCAGCTGGCTGCTCGAAAACCACCCGATTGCACTCTGGAGCTTCTTTTTCGGGCTCATACTCGCCTCGGCCTATGCCGTTGGGCGGCGCATCCGTCGGCCCAGACCGGCGCAGCTGATCATTCTGGCGCTGGGCATTGGGTTGTCGTACTACATCACCATCGCCTCGCCCGCTGAGACACCGCAGGCACACTGGTTCATTTTCATTTGTGGCATGGTGGCCATTTGTGCGATGATTTTGCCGGGCATTTCGGGCAGCTTCATTCTGCTTTTGCTGGGCAAATACGCATTCATCATGGGCGCAATCAAAGATTTTGACCTGGTGGTCATTCTCGTGTTTATGGCGGGTGCGGCCATCGGTCTGCTCAGCTTTTCGCGGGTGCTGGGGTGGCTGTTACACCACTACCACGACCTTACACTCGCGCTGCTGACGGGTTTTATGCTGGGTTCGCTCAATAAAGTCTGGCCCTGGAAGCTGGTGACGCAAACGCGCATCAACTCCAAGGGCGAAGAGGTGCCGTTTCTGGAAGAAAGCATCCTGCCGGGCACGTTTGAAGCGCAAATCGGCGACCCGCAACTGGGCCTCGCCATCGGCATGTTTGTGCTGGGCATTGCGCTGATTCTGGCCATTGAGCAGCCCTGGTGCCGCCCACCGGCAGCTACCGACCACCCCGATGCGGTCGCAACGGGCGAGTCGAAAGAGGCACGCTAGCTCAATTCAGCGCAATTCGAAAGCGCCCCAGATGGCCGTGCCGTCCAGCGCTTCCAGTCGCACGTAGTATTTCCCGCGGTCGAAATTCCGCAGATCAATGCCCTGGATGCCATTCTCGCGCAGCACTTGCGCCGTGCGCTTGCGGTCAACGCCGCGGTTGTCGAAGATCACCACTTCTGATTGCGGCGATAACTCGTCGCGCTTGCTCATGTAGATTTTGATGAGGCTATGCCCGAGCGTGGGCTGAATCACCAGCCCGTAGTCCTTGGCGTTGATGGGCGGCTTGAACTCCGGCAGGCCGTCAACGACATAATCCGCGGCATTGGGCTTGAGTTCGAAGGCGGGCTCGTTCTTAGACGACGACGGCCCATCGTCTGCGGCTGATTGCGCTGCAATCGTTTCGCTTTCGGCATGCTCCTCAACAGGCGCATCCGACTCCTCCGCCCATTCAACGTCTTCAAATTCATCCTCCAAAACCAAGTCGATGCCCTCATCCAGATCATTCTCAATAGCCAGTTCAGCGTCATCCGCGGTCACTTCTTCCGCCTCCGTGTTACTGTCTGCTGGCGTCGCGTTTTGCGCGAGCGATTCAACGGCCTCTTCAGTTAGCAGCGGTGTATCCGTCGGCGTATCTGCCAGCAGCTGGTTCTTTTCCTGGATGGATTGCTCTGTGGTGCTCACAAGCTCAACGGGGTGCTCCTCTGGGTCAGCTTCTGGCTGCTCGTCGGCAGGCGGGTCAGGTTCAAACACAATCGTTTTTGAGGTGCTTGCTTTGGCCTGGGCGTAGTGCTGCTGATAGCTGACGGTCTCGAAGGGTAGCTTTTTTTTCGAACGCCCGTTGAGCTGAACATCAATGAAATAGCTGCTTTCGGGGCTCAGCCCGCTGAGCTCGAAACTGAAGGCCGTTCCGTCTTCGGACGTGTAGGCCGGCTGTACGATGCGGGCGTTGTTGAAGTTCGCGTTGTTGGCCACATGCAAATAAGCAAGCGCCTTGCGCGATAGCTCGAAGGTCAGTGTGGCGTGTGTTGGCGAGTGCAACTGCAGCCGTGGGCCCTCCACGAAGTCCTGCGCCAGTGTCGTTAAGGCACAACCAGCGAACAGAATGAACAGCAGCAAGTGGACGAGGCGTCGCACAACAGGGGGTGAGTCAGAAGCGAAAAAATGTAAGCTAGTAACGGATTACAAATATAACAGCCTGACGACGGGAATTTTGGTGAGCCTGCACTGAAATTGCCCACATCCTGTTTACTTTTGCGGTTTTAGCGGCCTATGCAACTCATCGACGGAAAAGGAATATCGGAAGCCATTTTGCAGGAATTGCGTGCAGAAACCGACGCCATTCGCGAGCGTCGTGAGCGCTCTCCGCACCTGGCGGCCGTTCTCGTAGGTAAGGACCCGGCATCCGAGACGTATGTCAGCCACAAGATTCGCGCCTGCAAACTCGTTGGTTACGAGTCGACACTCCTGCGCTATTCCGAGGAAACCAGCGAGGCTGATCTGCTAAAAATCATCAGTACCCTCAACGACGACGATGCCATCGACGGCTTTATCGTGCAGCTGCCCCTTCCCAAGCAAATTGAGGAGAACAAGGTGATCGAGCATATCGTACCGGAGAAGGACGTTGACGGCTTTCACCCAATCAACATCGGCCGGATGTCGAAAGGCCTGCCCGCGCTGATGCCGGCCACGCCAGCGGGCATCATTGAAATGCTTAAGCGCACGAACATTGAGACCAGTGGCAAACACTGCGTCGTGATTGGCCGGAGCAACATCGTCGGCACGCCGATATCGATTCTGATGAGCCGCAAAGCGGAAGTCGGCAACGCCACCGTGACGCTCTGCCACAGCCGCACGCAAGACCTCGCGAAGCACACACAGATGGCGGATATCTTGATCGTTGCAGCCGGGCAACCCGAGATGATTGGCCCCGAGCACGTGAAAGGCGGTGCCGTGGTGATCGACGTGGGCATGCACCGCAAAGACGACCCGAGCAAACGCGCAGGCTATCGTCTGGTGGGCGACGTGCAATTCGATGCCGTGAAGGACATCGCCAGCGCTATTACTCCCGTGCCCAAAGGCGTGGGCCCCATGACCATCGCCATGCTCTTGCGCAACACGCTGACCGCCTATCAGCGCCGAAAGGCGCGTGTTCGCTTAAACTGAGATTAAACTGTTTGCACGATCCCGCTTCGTCTGCTGTTGAGCTAAAAAAACACTATTTTGGCGGCCGAAAACCGCTGACTAACGCACCGCACCATGTCTGAAATCAACCGCAAACACACCAACTCCAGCTTCGTGTTCAACGCCATGAACCGCGAGCTGAACCGCCAGCAGGTGGGCATCGAGCTCATTGCTTCGGAGAACTTCACGAGCATTGACGTCATGCGCGCCACTGGCAGTGTGCTGACCAACAAATACGCCGAGGGCCTGCCGGGCAAACGCTACTATGGCGGGTGTAAGCACGTTGATGAGGTGGAAGAAATGGCCCGTGAGCGCGCCCAGCTACTCTTCAATGCCGAGTGGGTGAATGTGCAGCCGCACTCCGGTGCGCAGGCAAACGCTGCGGTGATGCTCGCCTGCCTGAAGCCCGGCGACAAGATTCTGGGCTTCGACCTCGCGCACGGTGGACACCTGACTCACGGCAGCCCGGCGAACTACTCCGGCAAGCTCTACGATCCGATCTTCTACGGTGTGGAGAAAGACACCGGCCTCATCGACTTCGATAAAGTGGTCGAAAAAGCGCGCCAGGAGAAGCCCAAGATGATCATCTGCGGTGCCAGTGCTTACTCGCGCGATTGGGACTACGCCAAACTGCGCGGTGTTGCCGACGAAATTGGTGCGGTGCTGCTCGGCGATGTCTCGCACACGGCTGGTCTGATTGCCGCCAAAGAGCTGAACGACCCGCTGCCTCACTGCCACATCGTGACGACCACGACGCACAAAACCCTGCGCGGCCCACGCGGCGGTATGATCTTGATGGGCAAGAAGCTCGAGAACCCCATGGGCATCACAAACAGCAAAGACAAGGTGCGTCAGCTGCATACGCTGCTGGACAGCGGTGTCTTCCCCGGCACCCAAGGTGGCCCGTTGATGCACGTCATCGCCGGCAAGGCGGTCGCCTTTGGCGAGGCGCTGCGCCCGAGTTTCAAAGACTACGCCCACCGCACGATTCGCAACGCCCAGGCGCTGGCCAAGCACCTGACCGAGCGGGGTTTTGAAATCATCTCTGGTGGCACAGACAACCACCTGATGCTCATCGACTTGCGTAACAAAGGCGTGACAGGCAAACAGGCTGAAGCATCGCTTCAGATTGCCGAAATCACGACTAACAAAAACATGGTGCCTTTCGACACCGAAAGCCCCATGGTCACCAGCGGTTTGCGCATTGGCACGGCGGCCATCACCACACGTGGCATGAAAGCTGCTAGTATGGAGCAGATCGCCGAGTTCATCGACCGTGGCATTCAGGCGCACGATGACGAACGCGCGCTCCACCGCCTGCGTACCGATGTGCACGAGTTGATGCGCCACTACCCGCTCGACTACTAAGCCCGACTGCCTACCCACTCGCTTTTCGATTGCAAATCACTCACCCTCAGCGCCCCGACCTCATGTTTCGTCTATCGCAAGTGTTCATTTTGCTCAGTCTGCTGAGCTTCTCGTACAACAGTTTTGCCCAGCCCACGCCCGAGCTTTCGGCCACCCGTTTTCAGGTGCGCGGCTACAGCATTAACGACTTCGGCTACCCGGGCGAGTTCAAACCGGGACCCGACCGTCGTTTCTACTACCTCGAATACTGGGAAGCGAACAAGTTTCGCCGCACCAGCGGGCACTATCTGCAGTGCATGTTCCGCAAAATGAACCAGGGCAAAGAGCAGATCACAGAGGCCTGGGCCACGCCCATTTCGCGCGAGGGCGAGCCTGAGGTGCGCGAGCCGAAGCTTTTTCACATGAACGACAAGCTCGTCGTGGTGGGTCGGCAGGAGTACAAAGGCAGCTACGACAAGACGGTCGTGCAGTTCTTCGAAGAGCGTAGTGGCCAGCCTGTTGGCCCGTCGCAGGATATGACGCCGTTCAAGTACAAAGAAAAGGAGTACATCGACCGCATCGCCGTATCGCCCGACGGTGGCCGTATGCTCTGGATGGGCTATGACCCCACCACCGACCCACACAAGCGCGACTACGAGATCTCGGTCTGGAAAGACGACGGCCGCATGCTCGCCCGTGGCGAGGTCTACATGGAAACGCTGCAGGAAAAGAAGAACTACGACATCGCCGACCTGGTCGTCGACAAGCGCGGTAACGCGTTTATCTTGCTGCTGCCCATGGTGAAGGACGAGGAAAAAGCCGACTCAACGCAGCTGCCCGTCATCGTACGCTACGACTCTAAAGACAAGAGCGCGAAGGAGTTCCCGGTGGACTTTGCCGGCGTAGGCGTGCCGTTCATCAAGCTGCACATCACGAAAGACGACAACCTGATGGTACTCGCCATCACCACCGAGCCTAACAGCAAGGGCCTCGTAAACGGCAAAGAACTGGAGGGCGGTGCGCGCACCTGGACGAACTACGAGGTCGTGCGTTTCAATCTGATGCGCCAGATGCTGAAAGAGGCGTCGTCCATCACCCGCCTGCCCGATTCGCTGGCCAAGCGCTATGCCGACGACAAGCGCGGTGCGAACTTCTCGGCCAGCCGGGTAATCGAAGAAGACGGCAACATTTTCTGGATGCTGGAGGAGCAGTTTGACGTTATGAAACCCACAGGTCGTCAGTACTTTTACGAAGACCTGGCGGTGATTGCCTTCGAGAAAAAGAGCACCGACTTTTTGTGGAACACCTACACCACCAAAGCGCAGTCGGATGTCGGTGGCAACAACCTGCTGTCGTATGTGGCTGGCACGAATGAAATGTGGCTGCACACGCTCTTTTTGACCAAACGCGGCGCCGGTGGTGTGGTGAAACTGCGCTCGTTCAACAAAGAGAGCGGCGGGGTGATTGACACGGAAGTCGCCAAAAACGAGACCGGCCGCCTCCTGTTTTTCCCGCGTCGCAGCTTCTTCGATCGCGACCATTTCACGTTGCTGGGCGTGGGCGGCACCAACGAAAACGACTACTACATCCTCACCATCCGTCGCCTGCCCTAACGTCTGCCGTGACTTCCGGGGGCGCACACGCCTGTGAGCAAACGCAAAACAAAGCGCGGATTCGACCAGGAAATGTCTTTCCTGGATCACCTGGAGGTGCTACGCTGGCACCTCATCCGGTCGGTGGCCGCCATCGTACTGGTCATGATCGTGCTCTTCGCCTTCGTCGATGACCTCGTGAAGTACGTCATCCTGGGCCCGATGCGCCCGGATTTCCCCACCAACCTGTGGCTTTGCAAATGGCGCCCGCAGATGTGCGTGGGCGACCTGGCAGTCGAAATGCAGGCCATCGGCCCCAGCGAGCAGTTTGTGAAGGCGATCGTCGTGTGCATATTCGGTGCACTTATCATCGCGTTTCCGTATATCATCTGGGAGGTTTGGCGCTTCATTCGCCCAGCACTCAAAATGACAGAACGCCAGCTATCGGCGGGCTTTGTGGTGTACGTCAGCTTGCTATTTCTCACGGGCGTTGTCTTCGCGTACTTTATCGTCACGCCTTTCGCGCTGGGCTTTCTGGCGAATTTCCAGATTGCCGAGGGCGTGAAAAACAACTGGCAAATCGGCAAAGTCATCGCGCTTATCACCCGCCTGTCGCTTGCTGGCGGGCTGCTGTTTCAGCTGCCGATACTAACATACATGCTCGCCAAAGTGGGCATCTTGACCCCCAAGCTGATGCGCAAGTACCGCCGTCATGCCATCGTGGTGGTGCTTATCATCGCCGGTATCCTCACGCCCTCGCCGGATGCGTTCACGCAACTGCTGCTGGGCATCCCGATGCTGCTGCTGTATGAAATCAGCATCTTCATTGCAGCGCGCGTATACAAGAAGCAGCAAAAGGAACGCAAGAAGCGCGATGACGAGCTTCAGCGTCAGCTTGCCAAGCAAGCTGCAGAAGCTCCCCAGGAGGTTGAAGCCCAGGAAGTGAGTAACAATGAGGGGGAAAACAACGCTGAGGATTCGGCCGACGATGAAGAAAACTAGGCTTGTGTGAAGCAAATCACTGTTTGCGCGCGTTGAATTGCTGATCTTAAGGCGTTCAAACGCAAGTCTATGGCCCGACTGCTTCTTCCATCCATTCTACTGCTTTCACTCTTTCTGTTCGCTTGCGACGGCGAGACTCGGGACCGCAAAGCCAATGCCAGCCTCACCGAACCCTTGTGGGTGGAAGTGAACGACAGCCGCCGAAGGACGCTGGGCGATAGCATCACCGATGCGTCGCAAAAAACGCTGCTGGGCAATGTGAAAAGTGCGATGCAACGCGGCGGCCCACCCGAGGCCGTTGAGTACTGCAACCTGCGCGCAATGCCCCTGACGGACTCGCTCTCGAAAGCTTATGGCGTGACGATCAGCCGCATCAGCAAGCGCAACCGCAACCCAGACAACACGCCGCGCGATGGTGTCGACAAAGAGATTCTGCAGCTCTATCACAAACACTACGAAGCGCAGCAAGCGCTACAAACGCGCTTGGTGAAAGGCCAAGATGACCAGCTGCGCTTCTACAAGCCCATCTTTATCGGGATGCCCACCTGTCTGAAATGCCACGGCGACCCTGACTCGCAAATCGCGCCAGCTACCCAGAAACTACTCGACGAGAAATACCCGCAGGATGAGGCCCGCGGCTACAAGCTGGGCGATTTACGCGGCATGTGGAAGGTGACTTTCAACGACAAAAAAGGCAGCTAAGTTGTTTGTTAAATCGCCCACTTCAGTAGTGAGGCACCCCAGGTGAAACCGCCACCGAAGGTCGCGAAAACGATGTTATCGCCTTTGTTGAGCTGGTCGCGGTAGTCCCACAAACACAGCGGCAGGGTGCCGGAGGTGGTGTTGCCGTAGCGCTGGATGTTGAGCATGACTTTTTCTTCGGGCAGGCCCAGGCGCTCTCGGGTGGCATCGATGATCCGCTTGTTGGCCTGGTGGGGCACGAGCCAGGCGATATCGCTGTCTTTCAGGCTATTGCGCTGCATGATTTCCTCGCCGGCTTCGGCCATCTTCACAACGGCCTGCTTAAACACCGGGCGGCCTTCCTGATACACGAAATGCTCCTTTGCTCGGACGGTCTCTTCGGTGGCGGGCTTGATGCTACCACCGGCTTTCTGGTGCAAGTGCTTGATGCCCTCGCCGTCAGAGTAGTAGACGCCGTCGATGAGGCCGTAGCCGTCTTCACCAGGCTCGAGTAGCACGCAACCCGCGCCATCGCCAAAGATGATGCACGTCTGCCGGTCGGTGTAGTCGATGATGGAGCTCATTTTGTCCACGCCAACCACGAGTACCTTTTGCAAACGGCCGGTCTCGATAAACTGTGCACCAACGCTGAGCGCATACAGAAAGCTACTGCAGGCGGCTTCCAGGTCGAAGCCAAAAGCTTTTTTCGCCTCGATTTCCAGCCCGATTTTGTTGGCGGTGGCCGGGAACTGCATGTCGGGCGTAACGGTCGCGCAGACGATCAGGTCTATCTCCGCAGCGTCCACGTGCGGGTAGGACTGTTGCATCGCTTTGAAGGCTTCGATGGCCATCACCGAACAGCCCTGCTCGCCCTTCAGAATGCGCCGTTCGAGGATGCCAGTGCGCTCACGAATCCACTGGTCGTTGGTCTCCACCATCGTCTCCAGTTCCTGGTTGGTGAGCACGTAATCTGGCACATAGCCGCCGACGGCGGTGATTTTGGCTGTGATGGGCATAGTCTCAGGTTTAGCGGTCGGGTTCTGTTCGCTCGGTGTCAGGTTTTTGCGCGCGCTTCGTTAAATTCAGACAATGCGAGCGCTTAAACGACTAATGTACGAAACTCGGGGGCTTGTGCTGGTGCTGGTGGGTTGGCTTTGTGGCCTGCACGCTTTTGCGCAAGCGCCTGGCGGTCAGCCGAGCTATACTGACTACCTGAACCCTGATCTTGGCGCGCATGTCTGTGCGCACACCAAACAGCGGTATTTCCACGCCACGCACAAAACGCTGGTGCAGTTTGCAGCCGGTGGTGATATGTTCGACCTCATCGGCGTCGAGCTCGAATTCACGTTCGAGCGCCTGGACACCAATCTGGTTCAGGCTGATGCGTACTACACGGTCATCATGCAGCGCCGGACCGACACGCTCAGCCTCGACTGCGGCGACGATTTGCGCGACTTCCAGTTGCTGACCCCCAACGTGTGCTGCCCGGTGTGGGATAGTCAAGTGCTGCGCCTGCAACTGAACAGCCCAGCTGAGGTGGGCGACACTCTTCGCTTTGGTCTGCGCTACACCGGCACCCCACCCGAGCAGGATCTGTCGACCTTCGTCGCCGACAGCTTTCGGACG
>CAZTEZ010000066.1:9761-12457 GCA_964611815.1 uncultured Bacteroidia bacterium
GCCCATCATCTGGACGCTCTCGCAGCCCTACGGTGCACGCGAGTGGTGGCCAACAAAACAGTCTCTGGACGACAAAATCGAGCACTTCAGCTGCACGATCAACCACCCGCCAGACACCCGTGGGGTGGCCATCGGGGTGCGCACCGACTTCGACACCAAGGGCACGCTCTGGCGTAGCCATTGGGAACACAGCTATCCAGTGCCAGCGTATTTGTTCGCCATCGCCGTCGGGCCCTACCGCGAAATCACCCGCACGCTGGAGCTCCGCGACGGTGCCCTGCTGCCCATCCAGCACTTTTTCAACCCCATCGATACGATCCCGGAAGGCTGGCTGTACAACGACCAGGCGCAAATGTTCGACTCTTTTGAGGAGTGGTACGGTCCCTATCCTTTTCGTGATGAGCAGTACGGTAATGTCTGGACGACCCGCAGCGGTGGGATGGAGCACCAGACGATGTCGCACGTGGGCGTTTGGAATGTCGCGTTGTTCGCGCATGAGCTGGTGCACCAGTGGTTTGGCGACAAAGTGACCAACGGCAGTTGGCAGCACTTGTGGCTGCACGAGGGCTTTGCGGTCTATTGCACGCAACTGATCTTATTCAGACAGAGCCCGAGTTTTGCGGGTGCCTTTTTAAGGCGAGATGAAGACCGACTGCGCAACCAGGCCCGGACGGGCAGTGTGTTTGCGCGCGACACATCCGATGTGTTTCAGCTGTTCAGTCAGGCGCTGCGCTACCGCAAGCCGGGTTTGCTGCTGCGCGAACTGGAGTACCGCATCGGTTTCGACACGCTTGCGCTGGCGATGCGCAACTTCGCGAACGACCCGGACTTGGCGTATGGCTATGCGACCACCGACGATTTTCTGCGGCACGTCAACCTCGCGACCGGCGAGGACTACACCTGGTGGTTCGATCAGCACATTTACGGCTACGGCTTGCCGTTTTACCGCATCAGCTACACGGATGCGCCGGGCGGTATTCGCGTGACGTTGGAGCAGTCGAACACCGACCCACGTGGCGGATTCAAACGACAGTTGCTACCCCTCCGACTGGTTGGGCGCAACGAAGAGGGGGCAATCGTCAGCAAGGACGCGCGCGTGGACATCACTGCGCTAGAACAGTCGCTGGACATCGCTTTTCCCGGCACACTTGACAGCCTGGTGCTCGACCCTGAGCATTGGGTGGTGACGGATAAACCCCAAATTCTGGATCTACGAGCAAGTGCCGACTTAAACGTAGGCCCCAACCCGTTTCAGGATGAGCTAAAGGTATTCTTCCCGCAAGGGCGATTTGAAAGCGGCGCGCTACGGGTGGTGGACGTGAGCGGGCGTGAGGTCTACTCCACGGGTTTCACAAACACCAATCAACTGCGCATAGACGCGAAAGACTGGGCGCAGGGCGCGTATGTTCTGGAAGTCAGCACCAGCGGTGGTACGACCATCAGCCGACGGCTCGTGCGCGTCGACTAGTCAAATGTAGCGTCTCTGACTAACTCAGAGGGCCGTTTTGTGTAGTCGTCGCGCGACCAGCTGGGTGTTGGCGTCGAAGTAAATGACCAGCATCTGCTGACCACCGGGCACTTCGAGGTATACGGTCGTCAATTCATCACCGTCAGCGGTGGTGGTTTCGCCGTAGCCCAAGTAGTTATAGGAGTTAAACACGCCGCTCACTTTGGCTTCTACGTCAGCTTTGGCAGCAGGCAGGGCGGTATCGTAGTGGATAGTGGTTTCACGCGTAAGACCATCTTGTTCAGTGATTACAAGCTCGGTGGCGGAGTTGCCATCGCGCTTGTGGAAGATATAGACTTTGTGCGCATACAGTTGCCAGCGCACATCGCCGATACCGGCGACATTGTCAGCGTGCTGCTTCACATCGGCAGGTACATCGGCAGCAGTAATCTCGTCCTGGAAGCTCTGAGCAGAGAGCGTGAACGCAAAAACACAAAAGAGGGTAACGAATAGCGGACGTAACATAGCGGTAAATTTTTCTAAAAATAAGCAATCTGCACGAAAGCTGTTCAGGCTGGTGGCTAAATACTCGAAATCTGTTGCCAATGGCGTGTATCTGGCGCTGAGTCGCGACTAAGCAACCGCATCTCCCTACGGAAATCACGCGCCATCAGTCACCCGTTCCTTCATCTGTCCAGAAGCACACCCGCTATCTCCACCGTCAACGCACAAAACTCACTGTTTCGACACTGAGCCCGCCTTTAACGTGACTAATGTGCTTGTATTTATTACTTTCGTGTTGCTCTACATTGACTTCTGCGTTAACCAAACACCTGCATTTTGGCATCAAAAAGTAAAGAAGGATGGGGCTCCCGCGTGGGACTCATTCTCGCAATGGCCGGCAACGCCGTCGGCATGGGTAATTTTCTGCGCTTCCCGATCCAGGCCATCGAAAACGGTGGCGGCGCGTTTATCATCCCCTACCTTGTCTGCTTCCTGATTATGGGTATCCCGCTGCTATGGGTCGAGTGGGGCATGGGCAGGTTCGGCGGCCGCCACGGCAACCACAGCACGCCCTTCATTCTCGACAACCTCACCGGCAAGCGCTTCTGGAAGTACTTCGGGGTGTTCGGCATCTTCACGAATATCGGTGTCGCCGCGTATTATGTCTACATCGAATCCTGGACGCTCAACTACGTCTTCGAGTCCGTTATACTCACGTTTGCGGGCATGGACGAGGCGCAGGTCG
>CAZTEZ010000067.1:0-3290 GCA_964611815.1 uncultured Bacteroidia bacterium
GCCCGATCGCTTAATAGTTTGGTTAGTTTGTCTAGCATTTCCCTCATAATCATCTCTATAATAATATACGAATACATCCTGCCATTGTTGTATTCACAAGCTGAACCGTCATTATTTACGACTGAAAGAAAATATTACAGGACTATTTAGAGTAATTTCAATCTTCTGTAACTTTGGAACCCTTCATTACCAACTATACTTTACCATGTGTGGGCTGCGTTAGCATTGCGGCTCTGATTATCTTTCACCACAATATGGCAGAACAAACAATCCCCGCCGGCCCCTTGCTTTCGCAAGTGAATTACCCGCACGAACTGCGCCAGCTCCCACCCGAGCAGCTTCGTCAGTTCGCCGACGAGTTGCGGGACTATATTATCAACAATGCGGCCATATTTGGCGGGCATTTCGGTGCGAGCCTGGGTGTCGTGGAGCTGACCGTTGCGCTGCACTATGTTTATAATACGCCGCACGACCAGCTCGTATGGGATGTCGGCCACCAGGCGTATGGGCACAAGCTCATCACCGGTCGCCGGGCGGAATTCCATACCAACCGCAAGTACAAGGGCGTTTCGGGCTTCCCCAAACGCGCTGAGTCTGAGTATGATACTTTCGGTGTCGGGCACAGCTCGACCTCCGTGTCTGCTGCTTTAGGCATGGCGATTGCGGCTCAGCACCAGGAAGATGATCCGCGTAAAGTCGTGGCGGTTATCGGCGATGGTGCCATCACCGGTGGCATGGCCTATGAAGCGCTGAACCACGCCGGCGACGAAAACGCCGATGTGTTGGTCATCTTGAATGACAACTGCATGTCGATTGACCCGAACGTGGGCGCTTTGAAGCAGTATCTGACGGATATCAAGACGTCTGGCACGTACAATAAACTTCGTGATGATGTCTGGAATGCGCTTGGCGGACTGAAAGGTTTGGGCGATCGCGCACGGAAAGTGGGCTCCAAACTAGAGGATTTGCTGACAGCCAAAGTTTTCAAACCGGGCCTGTTTTTCGAGGCGCTGGGCTTCCGCTATTTCGGGCCGGTCGATGGGCACGATGTTCATCATCTTTACAACCTGCTTAAGGACTTGAAAGACATCCCCGGTCCTAAGTTTCTGCACATCAAGACGATAAAAGGCAAAGGCTTTTCGCCCGCCGAGGCTGATCAGACGAAATGGCACGCCACATCTTCACCCTTCGACCCTAAAACGGGCGAGTTTGTACCCTCAAAGGCCGGCATCAGTGCGCCCAAACCGCTGAAATACCAGCAGGTTTTCGGGCACAGCATCATCGAGTTGGCGAAAGAAAATGATAAAATTGTGGGTGTTACACCCGCCATGCTTTCTGGCAGCAGTTTGCTGATGATGCAGAAAGTGATGCCCGAGCGCGTCTACGACGTCGGCATCGCCGAGCAGCATGCGGCGACTTTCTCTGCCGGCCTAGCCACACAGGGCATGGTGCCGTTCTGCCACATCTACTCTACTTTCGCGCAACGTGCTTATGATCAGATTATTCACGATGTCGCGATCCAAGATTTGAAGGTCATCTTCTGCCTCGACCGCGCCGGCGTCGTCGGTGCAGATGGCGCTACCCACCACGGTGCGTTCGATCTGGCCTATCTGCGCGCACTGCCGAATATGATCGTCAGCGCGCCAATGGACGACCACGAGCTACGTCACCTGATGTACACTGCGCAACATGCAGACCAAACCCATCCATTTGCGATTCGCTACCCCCGTGGTTTAAGCGTGAATCCCGACCCCGAATGGCGCGTGCCGTTCGAGCAACTCGAAATTGGCAAGGGTCGCAAAGTATCTGATGGCGAGGAGGTTGCAATTCTGAGCATCGGCCACCCCGGCAATTTCGCGCAAGCCGCTATCGAAACGCTGAAAGAGCGCGGCATTCAGCCCGCGCACTACGACCTGCGCTTCGTCAAGCCGCTGGACGGCGAACTGCTGGCCGAGGTGTTCAGCAACTTCAAACGTGTCGTTACGGTCGAAGATGGCTGCCTGATGGGCGGTTTCGGTAGTGCGGTTTTGGAGTGGATGGTCGATCACGGCTTCAGCGCGCAAGTGAAGCGCTTGGGCATCCCCGACCGCGTCGTGCACCAAGGCACTCAGGTTGAGCTACATGCGGAATGCGGCTATGACGCTGCGGCTATTGAGGCGGCAGTTCTCGAGTTCGTCGAGAAGCCGGTCATGGCCTGAATGCACTAAGGATTCAGCCGACGATCCAACTGCCAAGTGATGCTGATTAGCATCAATGGCAGTACCAGCAGGTAGTAGCTGGTGCTTGGGAAAAAGACTGCGAACGTTAGCCATAGTACAAGCGTGACCCAGGTCATCAACGAGGGCGGACAATCACGTAAGCGACTGAATGCCAGAATCAACCATACAACGGCGATCGGCAAAACCAGTATGATGTCCAGCCAAAATTTAAGTTTGAAGCTGGGCTTTGTCGGCACCCAAAAATGGTACAGACCAATTACATACTGTTCAATGTAGTCCGTCCAGTGATTGAATGCCGCACGGGTTAAGGCGGCGTCGGCACCGGGATTCACGCTACTGAAATACTCGGTCGTAAGCGTGTCGCCAGTCTGCTGCGCATACACCCGATGGTGTAGCAGCGGATCGTCGGCAGCTACACCGCGCGCAATCCAAAACTGCGTACCCGCACCGTTCACAACCGGCACAAACCGCTGACTCACAATGTAATTACGATACGTCCAGGGCGCTATACAGACCAGAGCAATGACTATGCTCACCACTGCACGCCAGCGCACTTCAGGCTGAAACAGTAGCCATAACGGAACGATGAGCACCAACAGAATTAGCGTACCATGCGTCAACGCTGCCCCAGCTAACCCCACCCCCAACAGAGCCGCTCGCCACCATCGAAAGTCCCGCTTGAGTGAGAGCGCAACCGCGATCGTGAACAGCAGCATCAGCATGCCCGGTTGCAAAAAGCTGGTTGCACGCACACTAGCGATTAGCATCGGGTGCAGGGCGACAGCAAGCAGCAATAAGTTGCGCGCAACCGGGTGCAGGCCAAGAGTCATCGCAATACGACGCGTCACGAACAAGCAGGCGACTGACAGCAGCAAACTCACAATGAACCAGTTGACATACCAATACTCCGGATTCCAGGCAGTGGTCAATGCCATGAGCCAGACCGTCATTGGCGGGCGATGCAATACCGGTGGCGCACCTGGCATGAAGGCCCACTCGCCAGTAGTCAGCCAGGTGTGTGCAAGCTGCAAATAGCCATCTGTACCAGCATAAAGGTGCATTTCGCCAGTC
>CAZTEZ010000067.1:3300-5059 GCA_964611815.1 uncultured Bacteroidia bacterium
GGCCACATCCGGATGATGGCCTCGGTGCAGCCCTTCCTCTCCGGCGCCATCAGCCAGACGGTCAACGGCGGGCGGTGCAGCACAGGGGGCGCACCTGGGATGAACGCCCACTCGCCCGTAGTCAGCCAAGTGTGTGCAAGCTGCAAATAGCCGTCTGTGCCTGCGTAGAGCGCGTTTTCACCCACTAAAGAGTAGGTAGCAAGATCAGCTTGTGCAAACCACCACAGCCCGACCAATAGCCGTGCGACGACGGACAGCACAACAATGCCCCAGAATGGGCTAACCTTCCGTTGTCTGCGCTTCTGCGTATGTTCCTGGGCGTTCATTTTTGGCGCAGCAAACGCTGAAGGTCCTCTACGATCTCCTGCAAGCGTTGCACGTCGGCATTAGGTGCCGGGATGTTTTGCGTTAACTTACCAGTCACCCGCCAGATTTCGGCCACCTCATCCAGCTTGATTTCCAGGGACTGGTAGAAGCGGTTGTCCGAACTCAGCAGGAGCACGCCCTCCGAGTTTTGCTCTAGGCGCTTAACGAGCACATCATCCTGAAGCACAGTAATATATACATGTCCCGGCCACAGGTGCTGCCAGTCCGTCACCAACGAACACACGAGGATGTCACCGTTGCAGATGCTCGGCTCCATGCTGTCGCCAGACACTTCAAACGCGCGGTAGGTATTGTTTCGATACTGATAGCCCGGAAGATTGAATACTGGAAATTTATCCAACACTTCTTGCTCCAGACGGTTGGCAGCATAGCCAGCCTGCGCCTTAACGGGCACCATCACAATGTTGGGGTTATTGCTTTCGTCGACAGTAATCGCCACGAGTTGCATGTTGCCCTTTGCCTTCGCCTTACTCGGAACCTCCTGTCCCTCAAGCAGGTACGCATAACTCGTATGATACACCTCTTGCGCACGCAACAGCGTCGGTACCGAAGGAAAACTCTCGCCCTTTTCAATCTTCGAGAGTGCCTGCCGCGAAATGCCCAGCTGGTCTGATGCGACCTGCTGATTGTGCTGCGCAGCCTCGCGCAGCTCACGAAAGCGCTGACCGACCTCCGCGGCATTTGTTCCCGCTATTGACATGACTGCCTCTTGTTCTCCACGATCTGACATATTTGAGCTGGCAAGTTGTAAAATTTAAATTTCAGGATTTACCCCCTATCCGATACCTCCCTGACTTTCAAAACGATAAACTCTTTTTTGACCGAACAGCATCGCTACCGTACCTTTGAATTGTTAACAATCCAGAAACTCAAGCTGCATGAAAATCATCTGTATCGGTCGAAATTACAAGGCGCATGCCGAGGAACTCAAAAACGAGTTGCCAAAAGAGCCCTTAGTTTTCATCAAACCCGACACGGCCATTTTGCGTGAAAATAAACCCTTTTACTACCCGGAATATTCGAAGGATATACATTACGAGTGCGAGTTGTTTGTTCGGATCAGCAAACCCGGCAAGTACATCGATGAGGCTTTTGCAATGGACTATATCGACAGCGTAGGCCTGGGTATTGATTTCACGGCCAGGGACTTGCAACAGGAGGCCAAGTCGAAAGGCTTGCCGTGGGAAAAAGCAAAAGCTTTTAATGACTCTGCACCTGTATCCAATTTTATACCCTTAAGCGAGTTTAAGGATTTGCAAGACCTTCGATTTGAACTCAGTGTGAACGACAAGAATGTGCAGGAGGGCTGGACTGGTGACATGATTTTCACAATCCCGCAACTTATTAGCTACACGTCAAAGTTCTTCATGCT
>CAZTEZ010000067.1:5069-12449 GCA_964611815.1 uncultured Bacteroidia bacterium
GGGTCCAATCTCGGTCGGCGATACGCTCGTTGGCACACTCGAAGGCCGTGAAATGTTTCGTTTTGAAATCAAATGATAGAAAACCAGCCGCTTGCATGTTGGCTTTCAAATACCTGCATTCGCATCTGGACGGTAATCCTTAAAAGCCGTTAAATGCATAAAGGGGGTATGAAACAGAGCAAAATTTGTGTTAGTTTGGCGGTCTGAATCACAGAATTGTGCAATACGCAAAGTTTCTTTTCCTGAGTCTGACGCTACTCCTGCCAGCTGTAACGATGGCGCAGAAGCCACTGCCTGTGCAGGAGGCTATCTCGCTGGCAATCAGTCGTAACCTGGAACTCAAACAGCAGGTTTTGACGACTCAAACGACGGCTGCCAACTTGCAACAGAGCAAGGAGGCCTTTTTGCCTAGCGCCAATGCCAGCATCGATTATCGTTGGCAATTCGGTACGGTTTTCGACCCCTTGAGCTTCCAGCGCGTCGATCAGGCGACGAGTTTTTCTAACCCCCAACTGACGGCGAACTGGGATGTGTTTCGCGGTTTTTCGCGTTGGTATACGTATAAGCAAAACGAGTCGCTACTGGAGGCAAATCGATTTGGAGAGCAGCGGATTGAAAATCAGGTTATTACACAACTGCTTCAGCAATACCTCCAACTTGCGCTCGACCAACAGGCGCTGGAGGTTGCGCTGGCGCGGCAAGAGCTTCTCGAAAAGCAACTGGAACGCATTCAGACTTTATTTGACGCGGGTTCTGCAACTGAGGTGCAAGTGAAAAACTTGCAGGCCCAGATTGCGCTCGAAGAGGTGAATGTGGTGAACGCCAAAAACCGAATCGCACGGGACAAATTACAGATTTATCAGACGCTTCAAATTACAGATAGTGCTCAATATCTGATCGTTACCCCTTCTGATGTATCCGAAGAGGTACTCGAGCAACGGGTGCCAGAACTACAAAGCGTGCTGGATCATGCCCTTGTGAGTATGCCAGAAGTACGTGAACAACGTGCCAATATCTTGGCTGCAGAACAGGGCGTTCAGGTGGCGAAAGGGGGGTATTACCCTCGCCTCAGTCTTTCTGCAGCAGTGACGTCAAACTACACTTCAAATGGCGGTGTGCCCGTTTACGACACCTTGGAAGTTGGTGGATTTGAAGTCCCACAGGTGGTTGGGCGTGAAAGGACGGAATATTTTCCGCAATTAAACGACAACTTCAGCCAGTTTGCTGGGGTCACACTGGCCATTCCGATTTACAATAACGGACAAGTGCGCCGAAGTATTGAGGTCGCCAACATCAATGTTGAACAGGCCGAACTGGGCTTGACTCAAGTGCAGATGGGCTTGCGGCAAACCGTTGAAACCACTCACTTGGATGCCAATGCGGCCTATCAGCGGCTACAAGCGCTTCAGATCCAGATAGATGCGACGCAGCTGGCCTTCGATCTCGCGCAGTCGCAGTACCAGGCTGGCGCACTTAACTTTTACGACTATCTGGAAGCGCTGAATAATCGCACACAAGCTGAGGTGCAGCGTCAGCAAACCGCTTACGAATATTTCTTCCTGCGTAAACTACTCGACTTTTACGCTGGCAAACCCCTTGACTTCTAACTCAATCTGCTGACATGCAGCCAAGATTTCATCGCCTAGTTCTGATGCTGACTCTCGCGGTTTTTTTCGTGGGGTGCAGCAAAGAGACGGAAGTGTACACTGAGAAAGCTAAGCGCCGAACGGTTATTTCGAATATCAGCGTCACGGGTCTCATCAAACCGCATACAGAGGTGCCGATCGCGCCGGATGTGTCGGGTGAAGTCACGGAATTGGCCGTGGAAGAGGGTCAGTATGTGAAAACAGGAGACCTGCTTTTTGTCATTCGTCCCGAAAACTTTCAGAGCGCACTTGAGCAAGCAAGGGCTGCCGAAAATGCGGCACGTGCAGATTACGCCAATGCGCAAGCGGCTGTCACTCAGGCGAAAGCGACCTTACTACAAGATTCGATCAACCAAGAGCGCAACCGAGAATTGTATGACAAAAAAGCCATCACTGAAGCGGAATGGGAGCAAGCACAACTGCGATTCAAGCTGAGCAAGGCTGCCTTGTCATCCGCCAAACAAGCCGAGCAAGCGGCTTTTTATCGCATCCAAAACGCCACAGCCTCTGTGCGCCAGGCGGCTGAAAGTCTGCGGCAGACGCGCGTGTATGCAACTATGGACGGCACGGTTACGAATCTGAAAATCAAGGTTGGCCAGCGAGTGGTCGGTACGGGCATGATGTCGGGCACGGAAGTGATGAAAATCGCAGATCTGCGTGACATGGTCGTCGAAGTAGAGGTGACTGAAAATGAGGTTGTTGAGATCAATTTGGGCGATAGCGTGAAGGTTGAAGTCGATGCGTTTCGAGACAAGACGTTTTCTGGCGAGGTCATTGAAATCGGTTTTTCGCCGACCAGCAGTGAGCTGCTTGATCAGGCCGGTGCAAACTCTGATCAGGTGACCAGCTATCCGGTGAAAGTGCGCATCAAGCCGTCGTCTTATAAAGACATGATGAAGAAGATCGGTGAACAGAATATCGCGCCGTTCCGTCCGGGGATGTCTGCTGTTGCCACGATTTATACTGCCAAAGCTGTTGACCAGGTCACAATTCCGATTCAGGCGGTTACCCTTGAGCGTTTGGAAGGAGAAGAGGGGCAAGACAAGGACCCGAAAGAGATCGTCTTTGTGTTCGACGAGAAGACGAGCACCGTGGAAAGCCGGCCCGTGAAGACGGGTATTAGCGATGATATGTACATTGTGATCAAGAGCGGCATCAACGCCAACCAGGAGGTGGTCACCGGGCCATACGCAACAGTTACCAAGACTTTACGCTCGGATATGCAGGTCGTAAAAGTTGACCCAGAGCAGGAAAAGTTCAAAGCAAAAGGGAAGCCTGAATAATGGATAAAATGCAGCGCTTGTGTTTGATTGGCGCAGGCTCCTGGGCAACGGCCCTGGCGAGCCTGTTGCTACACAACGGTCTGCATCTTGATTGGGTGGTTCGCCGAAAAGCCGATGCAGACTACTTGAATGCAGAAGGCCGCAACCCCCGCTATTTAACCGGAACAAAGATGCCGACAGCGCACCTCAACGCGGTGCTGGATGCGCGGCAAGCCGTTGCCGAGAACGATGTCATTTTGATAGTGGCACCGGCAAAACACCTGAGCGACACGCTCTCATCACTTGATAGTGAGGCTTTTAAGTCCAAGCGGGTCGTAACTGCGATCAAAGGCCTAGAGGCACAATCAGGCAAAGTGGTGCACCAGTACTTGAGGGAATCTTATGGTGTCGCGCCTGCCAATTACGGCGCTATTCTCGGTCCCGGACACGCTGAGGAGTTGAGTGTGGGTCAGATGACATACCTGACGGCTGTTTCAAAAAACAAGGCGCTTATTGAAGACCTAAAGCATTGGCTTTCTTGTGATTATGTACGTGTTAGCGAATCGGACGACATCTTGGGAGCAGAGTTTGCCTCTGTGCTGAAGAACGTCTACGCCATTGCCTGCGGCATGGCGGATGGCCTGGTTTACGGCGATAACTTCCAGTCGATACTCGTCTCGGCTGCTGCACGCGAAATGAATACCCTGCTGGAAAAGCATGCCCCGGCTGAGCGCAATATCGGCGAAGCCAACTATTTAGGCGACTTGCTGGTGACGGCTTTCAGCCGCCACTCGCGCAACCGTCGACTGGGCTTTCAGGTCGGCAGCGGCAGTGCACCTGAGGACTCCGGCATGGTGGCCGAGGGTTTTCATAGTGTGCGTCAGTTGGTTGATGTTCAAGGCTTTTCAGCGCCAATCCTGAATGCGATGTACGCCATCCTCCATCAAGAAAAGCCTGCACGCGAAACCATGCGCCAACTGGAACCCGAGCTGCGGTGACGGCTTGTCGGCTGGGGCTGCCATTCTGGCTAGGCTTTTTGACTGGTACGCTGCTTGCACTTGCATCCTCATGCACACCACCCCACCCTCGATACATGCGACCACCGTCCTCGGTATTCTGCACCACGGAAAAGCAGCCTTAGGCGCTGATGGTCAGGCGACTATGGGCGATACTGTCGCCAAGAATAACGTCCGCAAAGTGCGCACGCTTGGCGATGGCAAGATACTCGCCGGGTTCGCGGGTGCCACCGCGGATGCTTTTACGCTGATGGAGCGCTTTGAGGACAAGCTCGCGAAGCACGGCCAGATCATGAAGCGGGCGGCGATTGAGCTCGCCAAAGATTGGCGCATGGACAAGTATCTGCGCCAACTCAACGCGATGATGATCGTAATGAACAACGAAGAGGCGCTCATCATTTCAGGTACGGGCGATGTGCTGGAGCCGGAATCCGGCATTTGCGCAATTGGCTCGGGTGGCAATTACGCGCTATCTGCGGCCTACGCCTTGAAAAAACACGCCGATGGGCTGAGCGCTGAAGAGATGGTGCGCGAGGGCCTGACGATTGCAGGCGACATCTGCATCTACACCAATCACAACTTCAACATCCTCACACTCTGAGGCTTGTGCAAAGTTTGCCGTTATACCCCCTAAAGACCCGGCCGACTGAAGGTAAGCGTGAGGAGGTCTGGTGTCCGATTCGCAAAAAATGGGTGGCGCTAACGCCCGAAGAGCACGTCCGGCAGGCGCTAATCCTGCACTTTTTGCACCTCAATTTTTCCTCGGCGCTCATTGCTGTGGAGCGTGAGTTTAAGTACAACGGGCGACGTAAGCGCTTCGACCTCATGGTATTCCGGCGCAACGGTGAACCGTTTTTATTAGCCGAATGCAAGGCCCCCTTCGAGCCGCTCGACGAGGAGGTGCTCGACCAAACCCTGCGCTATAATTCGCAGTTTCACACGCGCTGGTTGCTGATGACGAACGGCAAGGCGCTGTATGCATTCGAAGAAGAGCGCCTGGAGTACCACCTGCGCGCCCAATTGCCCTCGCCTGCGGAGCTGTATTGATACGCAGGTCGGCAGACTTATCGTAACTTTCGTGCATGTGGCGGCTTGCGCTTTTACTGTCGTGCTGTGTAGTGGCACAACTTACTCGTGCTCAGGGTATTGCACAAGTAAGCTTGCAACACGACACGCTTGCGACAGACATCCTGCACTTTCTCGAACCCGCGCCTGAGCCACATCCGAAACGCCTGCGCTTGGGGCTGGGCACGGCCGGCGGCTTGGTTGCCGCCAGCTACACCTACCTGGGGTTTGCATGGTATGCACAAACGGATTTGGGCCGTTTTCACTGGTTCGACGACATGGATCAGTGGCAACAGATGGATAAAATTGGCCATACGTATGGCGCCTATTTGCAGAGCCGGGCCATCATGGAGATCATGAAGTGGGGCGGCGCCAAGCGCAAAAATGTGTTGCTTTGGGGCGGGATGTCGGGCTTCCTGTTGCAGGCGCCGATTGAAGTCTTCGATGGTTTTGCCGAAAAATGGGGTGCCAGCTGGGGCGATATTGCCTTCAATGCGGCCGGTGCCGGCCTGGCAACCCTGAATGAAGGGGTCTGGCGAGAGCCCAGACTGCACATGAAGTTCTCGTTCTGGCCCAGCCAGTATGCCGCAGACTACCCCGATCAACTTGGCACTGGCACAACGCAAGTCCTGAAAGACTACAACGGACAGAAATATTGGCTCAGCTTGCGCGTCAACAGCTTTTTGCCCGAAGGCAAATTTAAACGCTTTTACCCGGACTGGCTGAACCTGTGTGTTGGATACAGTGGAGACGGTATGATCGGCGGATATGGCGAGGATGACCCGTCGGTGATTGCTGCACGCGAATCGCGTCAATACTATCTAGGGCTGGACATCGACCTCGAACAGATCAAAACAAAAAAACGCGGACTGCGGCTGCTTTTTGGTATCTTAAATACCATCAGACTGCCGCTGCCCGCGCTTGAGCTCAACCGTAATCGCGTGTATTTCCGGCCGATCGTCTTCTAGCTATGAGAAACCGTCTGTTACGCGTCAGAGCATTTCTCTCCCGCTACGGCCGGGCCCTGTTCGACCTCCTCTATCCACGGGTGTGCCCGATCACTGACGAGCCGCTGCTACCGGGCGAGTTGGAGGTCTCTCGTGCAGCTCTACGCAAACTGCCGTCAACTGATTTTGCACCGACCTTAGAGCAGCATCCGCTGGCAGGCAACTTTGCACATGCGACTGAAATACAGGCCATTGCCATCGGTTTTTGGTATGAGCAGGGCAGCGTGCTGCAACGCCTGGTGCACCGCATGAAATACCAGGACCGCCCGCGGGTGGCTGAACCTCTCGGCTGGCTACTGGCTCAGCGGTTTGAAAGCGAGGCATTGATTCGAGAAGCGGCTGCTGTGACCTGCGTACCGATGCACCCCAAAAAGCGGCGCAAACGCGGCTACAACCAGGCTGAACTGCTGGCCAAGGTCGTCGCGGATGCTTATGCGCTCCCGTTCTATCCCAACCTCCTCACCAAAACGCGTAACACGGAAGCCCAGGCAAGGCTCGACAAGCAGGCCCGGCTGACCAATGTGATGCGTGCGTTTGAAGCTGAAGACAAGCTGGCGGCATCCATCGACGGCCCCATTCTACTTGTGGACGATCTGGTGACCACCGGTGCTACGACCATGGCTGCCAGCGCGGCCTTAGCTGCGGTCGGCCTCACCGATGTGCGCGTCCTCGCCCTCGCCTGCCCCGAAATTCGGCAGCACCCGGCGCAACGGGAAGCGGCGCTCGATGAGCACAATCAGGATCAGCACGCCTGATACCACGCCCAGTTTGATGAGCGTCTCGCTCGCCTCGGGGGCGCTCCCGTCGTGCAGCAGCTCGATGCTCCAGAGCGCAAGGCCGAAGGGCAGCAAGTATAGCAGCAGACGCCCCATTTTGTAGGGAATGAAATAATGACGCTGGCCGACGAGGTAGCACAAAATCGCCATACTGGCATAGGCCGCGAGCGTCGCCCAGGCGCATGCGTGGTACCCGAACACGGGAATCAGCGGGATGTTGATGCCCAGCGTCAGCGCCGCGCCGACCCCTGAAAAAAGGACCGCATAGCGCACCTGCTTGGTGAGCTTGAACCAGATGCTCAAACTCATATACGCCCCGAGCAACACGTTGGCAAACAGCAGGATGGGCACGACATCGAGCCCGACCCAATAGTTGGTGGGGATGAGCGGGCTGTTCATCAGCCCGAAGGCCTGGAAGTTGGCAATCTCGTAGCGAAACGCACTGATGCCCAGCGACATGACGAGCATCGCCAGGGTATAGTAGTGAAAGATATACGCGAAAGTGGCGGGCGAATTCTTCTGTTTCGCCTCTCTGAAAAAGAAAGGCTCAGCGGCATATCTGAACGCTTGCACGGCGAGCGAAATGAAAATGCCGAGCTTGTACACCG
>CAZTEZ010000068.1:0-12424 GCA_964611815.1 uncultured Bacteroidia bacterium
GCTTTTGCCCGCCCGAAATCTGGTGCGGGTAGCTTTTCATGATCTGCTCGGGGCGGGGGAGCTCCACTTCCTGAAATAGCTCAAGCGTGCGCGCTTTCGCTTCGGCGCGGGATACTTTTTCGTGTGTCCGGATGGCCTCGATCACCTGGTCGCCGCATGTGAAGACGGGGTTGAGCGAAGTCATGGGTTCCTGGAAGATCATCGAGATCTCATTGCCACGAATGCTGGCCATCGTGTCCTTTTTGCCGGTCTTTCCTTTCAGGTCCAGTAAATTCGTGGGGCCGAGGGTGGGGGAGTTGAACCAGATCTCGCCGTTGCTGATGTCGCCGGGGGGGCTGGGAATCAGCTGCATAATCGACAGTGAGGTCACGGATTTGCCGCTACCCGACTCACCGACGATGCCGATCGTCTTCCCTTTTTCGAGCGCAAACGAGCTGCCGTTCACGGCGCGCACGCTGCCATCTTCTGTGCGGAAATCGACCGTGAGGCCGCTGACTTCGAAAATATTGTTGCTGTTCATTGCAGGCGGAAGTGGCATCTAATATACCGATTTATTGCCCTGAATCCGCCGCAAAGGCCGCTATGTTCTAAACAATCCGAAGATTGCGCTGCCGCTGCCGCTCATCGCTGCATACACCGCGCCTTTGTCGAGCATCGCTTGCTTGAGCTTGGGCAGCATCGGCAAACGACTGAAGACTTCCGGTTCGAAATCGTTTTTGACCGCCTGCTGCCAGCTGTCCAACGGCTGCGTAAGCAGCAGCTTGAGGTCAGCATTTATCGTGCAGGCGCTGAGGTCGAGATTGCGATAAGCAGTGGGCGTATCCGAAAAGAGCGGCGGGAGCTGCACTTCGATGCGAAAGTCCTCGCTGAGCGCGATTGGGCTCAGTTCATCGCCGATGCCAGTGGCGTGCATGGGGCGGTTGTGCAGGAAAAACGGGACATCGGCGCCCAGCTGCTGGGCGTAGTGATGCAGCTGTTCATCGCTTAATTGCATATCGAACAACTCGTTCATGGCCAATAGCATACCTGCCGCATTAGACGAGCCACCGCCTAAACCGGCGCCCGCCGGAATCTGCTTGTGCAGCCGGATGCGCACACTCGGCAGGTCGTTGTAGTCCTGGTAGAGCAGCAGCCATGCGCGCAAGACAAGGTTGTCTTTCAAATCGCCCGGAATCGGCCGCCCGCTCATCAGCAGCACCGGCTCGGGCTCGTCGAGTGCCGGGCTGATGGTCAGCTCGTCGTATAAATGCGGCACCGGCAGAAACACGGTTTCGAGCTCATGGTAGCCGTCTTCTCGGCGCTTTTTGATGAACAAGCCGAGGTTGACTTTCGCCGGGGTGCGGCGGTAGCCCGTCGGGTGGTTAATGGGCAGGTCGTCGACATGCACGGCATCCTGTTGGCCGTGGCCGTTGTGCGTGGTCATTTTACGAGGCGTTTGCGTTTGATGAGGTAATCGGTGAGCGCCTTGTCGTAGGGCGTGGCGATGTCGATGGGCACGAAGTCGACTTGCAACTCGCGGGCACGGCGTTCAAAGCTATCGAGTTGCGACTTCATCGCCTCCTGATAGGCTTTTTTGACGTGCTCGGGTTGCACTTTCAGCATTTCGCCAGTCTCCAGGTCTTTGAGGGTGAGCGGGCGATTCGAAAACTCGAATTCTAGCTCTGTTTGGTGGTCGAGCACATTGAAAATCAGCACTTCGTGCTTGGCGTGGCGCAGGTGCTGCAGGGCGGGGAAGAGCGCCTCGTGCTGGCCGGGATCGGTAAAGAGGTCGGTCAACAGAATGACGAAACCGCGGCGGCCGACTTTCTGCGCCAACTGGTGCAGCACCTCGGGGGTAGCCGTTCGGTGCACAAATACTTCCTGATCTTTTACCACATTCTCGAGCGCCACCAGCGTTTGAACCAGCCAGCTTTGCTTGGCTTTGGGCGGCATGTGCAGCTGCATATTGGTGTCGAAGAGCGTGAGCCCAAAAGCATCGCGCTGTTTGAGCATCATATACGCCATGGCCGCGGCGAGGTAGGCGCTGTATTCCAGCTTGCTCAATCGGCCCTTTTGCTGATACGGGTAACGCATGGAGTCGCTGACATCCAGCACGATATGGCAGCGCAGGTTGGTCTCTTCCTCGTACTTTTTGGTGAAGAGCTTGTCGGTTTTGCCGTAGACCTTCCAGTCGATGTTGCGCAGCGATTCGCCGGCGTTGTAGGGCCGGTGCTCGGCGAACTCCACCGAAAAGCCGTGGTATGGGCTGCGGTGCAGGCCGGTGATGAAACCCTCGACAATCAGCCGGGCCTTCATCTCGATGTGCTTGAGCTTGCTGACGACCAGCGGGTCGAGGTATTGCTGTTGGGGTTGCGCCATCTGACTGTTAAACTGAGCCTGAAGTTAGGCATTTTCGCGGGCGATTCGTGCGCCCGCACCCACAGAACGCAAATGGGCGGTGCCATCTGACACCGCTCATGCGTTTTTTCGTGAATTGCGAACAGATCAGATGTCGAAACGCATCTGCAGTGCAAAACGCCGTTGCTCACCGAGTGTGCCAGGAATGGTCATGAACTCAGTGTTGAACGCGTTGTAGATACCGAACGAGAAGGTTGTCCTGGGGAGGTTGTACGAGAGAATGAAGTCAAACTCCGTCCAGCCGTTCTGGTTTTTGGTTTCGCGGAATTCTGAGCTGCCCGCCAAAATGCCTAGCAGGTCAACACTCAGGAAGATATAGTCGACGTTGACGATGCGGCTCGTGTAGCGGAAGTTCGTCATGAGCGACCAGCGCTTGTAAGTCAGTTCTGCACTTGTACGTGCCATCCAGCGCGAGCGATACTTCAAGAAGCGCGGGCGGTCGCTGGGGATGCCATCGCAAGGGCCAACCAGACACTCCGTGATTTCGCCGATAAAAAGACTCAGGCTGTCATCACCGTCGAGCGCTTCATCGCCATCTTCGTCAATGGGGTTTGTGAAAGTAACACCACCAGAGAGGTTAAGGCCAACGCTTTCACTGGCTTCCACCTGAATCGCGGTGTTCAGTTCCACGCCCTGTACCTGTGCATCAGAGACGTTTTGCGCGACGAAAGCAATTTCGGGCTCTTCTTGTAGCAGGCGGTCTTCATCGACATAGAACTCGACCATGTTGGTGAAGTCCATCATAAAGAACGAGACATCAGCAAAGCCACGCACTTTGCGGCCAATTTGGAACAGTTGACGCGCACCGACTTCCGCTGTCCAGCCTTCTTCGACTTCAATCTCAGGAGCCGGAACGACGATGATCGGGCCAGCGGCTGTGGTCGTGAAACGCTCGGCAATAGAGGGGCTACGAACAGCCTGACCCCAAGAAGCACGCAGGAAGGTGCCATCTGCCGGGCGATAGTTGATACCGGCACGGAAAATCGGGCGGTTGATGGTGCGCAGCGTCACGTTGCCGGCCTCACGCGTTACAGTAGTGTCGCCGGTCACATCCTCAATGGTGTAGCGTACACCACCAACGAGGTTAATACGATTGCCGATTTTTGCTTGAACTTGTGCAAATGCCCCCCACTGGTCGGAGTATGGTCGGCCAAAGGTTGAGTCGGCGATGACGTTGTTGCGGATGTGACTACCGCCCCACACAAAGCCGAACTTATCGGTGACTTTGAACTGGTGCTTGAGGTCGGTGTAAAAGAGGTTCGAGATACCAGATTGTCCGGTGTCGATCAAATCCTCCTGCAGATACGAACGGTGCTGCAGCGTCACCTGGTGGCGGCGCGTGGAGATGAAGAAGGAGGGGTCAATCGAATAGCGGTAAAGCGCTTGAAGCGAAAGCAGTCCCTCGCCAGCGATGAGGCCCGTTTGCGGGTATTGTCCAAAGCCAAGCATGGTCGCCGAAGAGTCGATGCTGGCCTGGGCGTTCAGGCCGAAGTACATGTCCGTGATGTTGTCGTTAGCCACCGGGATGTGGTACTTCGTCATCACCAACGCGCGCAAACGTCGCTGGAACTCGTCTCGGCGGTAACCACTTTCGTTGATCAGATCAAGCTGAGTGGTGAAGTCGAAGTTGCCCAGTTTGCGGCTGTGGAAGAAGTGAATACTCGGTGCGACGGCTGCAGAGCGGCCGTCGAAGTCAGCTGTGTCGTTGGGCGGGCTGTCGTAGATCGAAGCAGCCGCACGAATAACCGTGCGCGCCGTATCGGCCGGGTCGTCGGTGATGACGTTAATAACGCCACCCATGGCACCAGCACCGTACAGTACAGACGCCGCGCCCTTGAAGATCTCGATTTGCTTGATGTTGTCCGTCGGCAACATGTCGAAGCTCACAGCAGAGCGGTTCGCCGAAATCATCGGCAGGCCATTGAGCAGCGTCAATACACGAGAGCCGACACCATACGTGTAGCCACTGGAGCCACGGATACTCGGCTGGTCGTCATAGAGCGTCAGGCCCGGTACGTTTTGCAGCGCGTTGGTGATGTCTGTAGCGGCCATGCTATTCACCGATTGCGGCTTTACGACATCCATCGAGCTAGTCATCTCCTCAGCTTTCGTAGGAATGCCCTCGGTTTCGATTACGACGGCCTCTTCTTCCTTGAACTTAAGCTCGATATCGTAGGTGTATTCCGATTGGGTCGGATTCACGATGACGACCGAATCTGGCAAAAGATTCGGATAGCGGTACTCAACGATAACGGTGTCGCGCTTGCTGAGCGAGAGTTCGTAATACCCTTGATCGTCGGTGTAGGTACCGGCTTCCCGGTTGTTGCCAATGACGGTGGCAGATGCGACCGGCTCGCCATCGGCGTCGGTCACGGTGCCTTTAACTATGATCTTGTTTTGTGCAGTTGCGGTCGGAGCAGCAAACGACCAAACCAGCAACGTTAACAGCAGAGCAGAAAGGAGCTTCATAACGCAGAATTATGATGAAACGGGGTAGTGGTTAATGGGAATGCATACTATAAAAAAAAAGCCTTCGCAGGGTCGCTACGAAGGCTTGTTTGTTAACAAAGTTTTTACTTAGAGCGCTTCGATTTAGCGCTTCATGAACTTCTGAGTGTGTACGGTTTCGCCAACGACACTCTTCACGAAATACATGCCGTTGCTCAGGCTGCTCACGTCCAGTGTCACGTTGTGATCGCCGGGGTGGAAGGTGCCAGTACTGGTCAGGTTGGTCTTGCGGCCTTGGATGTCATACACCTCGAACGTCATGTCTTGTGTAGACATCGTGGTGAAGAATAGATTCAGATCTGCAGTCGCAGGATTAGGAGCCACTTTCAGGTTAAGTGTCTGGTTCTGCTCGCTGAAACGGCCAGAGATGGCACCAAAGAAGCGCATTGTAAGTGAAGCTTGGTCTTCCACGGGAATGGGCACGTTTCGAGGTGTAACTGAAATGTTCAAAACGATTTCCAGAGAATCGGTGCCGTCGTTAAGGTCGCCCTCGGTCACTCCAGTGGGGGTGCCGTAGAGGATCGCGCAGCCGTAAGGGCCGTTGTCGTCGCTACCGGCCGGGTCACGGAAAATCAGTGCGTTGGGATTTACGATACCCTGCGCGTTGTTGTCGTCAGCGCGGCCAGAAACCGCAGCGACTTCAAGACCGTCGGGCAGGTTGTCCAACGAAGTGATCTCTACAATATCAATTTCGGCAGTTAAAGGTCCAGCTGAGGCTTCCTCGACAAACACGAAAGAGAGCGTGTCTTCGTAGTATTCGTCTTGGGTCATATCTTCGAAAATGCCGCCACCCGGATCGAGGTAAACAACATCCTCAGCGAGTACACCAGTTGTAATCGGGTCGAGTGAGGCTGTACAAATCGGCGGCTGTGCATACGCAGATGTGCCGAGCAGTACGATGAAAACAGAGAGTAGAAGCTTTTTCATAGGGTTAAGTTAAGTTGAAAATGCAATTCAATTTTAGCGCTTTTCGGTTGGCTTTCCAAATCTATTCTACCATCAACCCCTCATTCTATCGAAGGATTGTTGACGGGTGGCATCGGCGGACAACAAAAAACCGCCAGCGAAGTGCTGGCGGTCAATAGCTTTCAATTACGTCTGTTCGGGCAATTAATGCTTCACGAACTTCTGCGTCTGGCGGACACCGTCGGCAGTGCTTTGCAGCAAGTACACACCGGCTGGTAGTTCGCTGATATTCAGGCGTTGTGTGTGTGCACCAGCCTGCATTTGACTAGCGTCTTGCGCTTGCAGCAAGCGTCCCTGCAGGTCGTACACTTCGAAGCGAACGTCGTGGGCGTGCGCTGTGTTGAAGCGAACGTTCAACTCGTCTGTCGCCGGGTTGGGCGAGAGGTTCAGCGCCTGTAATGGGGCGGACTCGTTTCGGCTCACCACCTCCGGGAAAATGATACTGTAAGCAATGTTGACGGTGTCGGTGAAGCCTCCTGAAGGCGCATTCGGCATGTCGAGCGTGAAAACCAGTCCGAATGACATCATCACGGTGTCTGGGCCCGTTGTGGGCGAAGGGTCTTCCATATCCGGCGTGCCGGTAAGTGCGCCGCAAAAGTAGGGGCCTTCGTCAGCAGAGCCGGTTTGGTCAGTGAACGAAAGGATCTGAGGATTGGCGTTTGAATACGCGCGAACACCGCTCTGGGGGTTGTCTTGTGCGTTGCCACTCACAAAGCCGAAAGTCAGGCCATCGGGCAGACCGATGATGGTGTCCAGAGCGACTGCAACGATAGGGTGGCTTGCCTCACCTGGAATCAAAGTTTCGTTTGTAAACAAAAAGCCGATCGTATCACCGTCATACACCGCTTCGTCGACCATTTGAGTAAGCGTCGTATCGCCGGTACTCTCGTCGGCTCCGTCACCGTTCAAGACTGTGGTGTAGATATAGGGGCGGGGTTGCGAGCCAAGCGTTTGTGGAAACGTGCCAGCAAAACAGGCGTCTTGCGCCGAGAGGCTGCTGAATGTCATTATGGCAAAAGCCAGGAGTAGAAGTTTTTTCATGAGGGTTTTACAGTAAAATATGTCGCAATCAATTTTAAGCGTTTTGGCGGGCTTTTGCAAATGTTAACTTGCCAACTGTACTGATTAATACCTAATAACATGCCCCTAACGTATGATCAATACCGCCGCGCGCTGCGTGCACAGAAGCTGCCAGCAGCGTTTGTGGACCTGAATGCACTCGAGCTAAACATCAATTCAATCGCAAAACGCGCGTCGGGTACACGCATTCGTATCGCCTCCAAATCGGTGCGCTGTGTCGAAATGCTGCGTCGAATTGAAGCCGGTGCCGAGCACTTCAAGGGTTTCATGACGTACCATGCCGACGAAACCGCCCACTTGTTTCGATCGGGGCTCAACGACTTTCTGCTGGCCTACCCGGTGTTTCAGGAGCAACACATCCGTACGCTCTGCGAGATAGTAAAAGAGGGCGCCGAACTGCGGGTAATGGTCGATCTGAAAGCGCAAGTTGATCAGCTTCAGCGCGTTGCCAAAGAGATGAACGTGACGTTGGGCGTGTGTATCGACCTCGACATGTCCGTCGATTTCCCGGGTGTGCACTTCGGGGTGCGGCGCTCGTCGGTCACCACGCCCGAGGCGGCGGTGCAATTGGCGAAGCATATTCTGGAGCAGCCCAACCTCAAACTCGATGCGTTGATGGGCTATGAAGCGCAAATCGCCGGGGTGGGCGATGCTGTGCCGGGCAAGGCGCTGATGAACAGCGTTATCCGCTTTCTGAAACGCCTCAGCATCCCCAAGATTGCCGAGCGCCGGGCCAAGGCCGTGCAGGGGATTGAGGCGTTGGGCTGTAAGCTCGAGATCGTGAACGCTGGGGGTACGGGCAGCATTGAGTCCAGCATAGCCGAGGCCGTCGTGACGGAAGTGACGGCCGGCAGCGGGTTCTACAGCTCGCACCTGTTCGATAACTACAGCAACTTCCGCCACCAGCCTGCGGTGGGCTTCGCCATAGAAATCACCCGCCACCCGACACCAGAGATCTGGACGTGCCTCGGCGGGGGCTACACCGCGAGTGGCCCTGCCGGGCCCGATAAAGCCGTAAAGCCCTGGCTGCCAACGGGCGCGAAACTCACCGCCAACGAGCAGGCCGGCGAGGTGCAAACCCCCGTGATTTACACCGGCCCAGAACAGCTTCACATAGGCGACCCCATCCTCATGCGCCACGCCAAAGCCGGCGAAATCTGCGAGCGCTTCAAGACGCACCTGCTCATCGAAAACGGAGACGTGGTCGGCGAAGTGCCCACCTACCGCGGTGAAGGGCAGTGTTTTATGTGATTCGCTTCTGCTTCAAACTTATAAAGTTGGTACATCCTGAGGAGCGCAGCGACGAAGGACCTACTCAAACGTTTTCAGGTTAATTCTTTCGAGTAGTTCCTTCGTTTCGAAGATTCCACTCAGGATGTACCATTTGTAAGTGAGATTACAAATGCCGGTTCTTCTGCCGGAAGGCAAAGCCCAGGCTGGCGCCCATCATCAACACGAGGTTGGGCGTATTCTGCCATTCGTAGTTGGCGCCCCAGCCACGCGACTGGATGAAGTAGAAGTACTCCAGCCCGGCGAAGAGGTCGATGCAGTACTTCTTCTTAAAACCGATCAGCCACTGATAGCCACCGGCAAAGCTGGCGCCCGGCTTGTGGAAATTCAAAGATTCCGTGACGTTTAGGTTTTCGTCGTAAGCGGTGGCGAAGATGAAACCGTAGTGCAGGCCGAGGTAGACATGCGCGCCCTGTGGGGCGTAGTCCGTCAGGAAATACTGCCGAATGCCACCGCGCACCACGGGGCCATGCAGGCGCTCGCGGTCGGTTTCAAAGTCGCGGTAGTAGTAGCCAGCCGAGCTGTAGAGCCACTTGTTGTAGCCGGTCGTGAAAAAATTGCGGAAGATATCCTTCGTGCGGTCGCTGCGGTTTTTGTCTTCGGCATCCACACGGTTCGAGCGGTTGAAGTAGCCCGCCGATGTCCATAGAAACTTGCGCTTGCTCAGGCGCTTCTCGAAGTTGAACTGGTACTCGCCCAAAATCGCAGCGCCCAGGTTGAACTTCAATGTGTAAGTCTTCTGCAATTGCCCAAAGCCCAAGGGTGCGGTTAGGGTTAACAGCAACACAATCAGGCTTATGGTAAGGCAGCGCTTCACGCAGTGTTTAATTTTGCATCGCGTGTTGGAAGATATCGAACACGACCTCGAGCGTTTTGGGGCTCTCAATCAGCGGGTTGAGCTCCGTGAACTCCAGCCCGGCCAGCTTGTCGCTTTTCAGCAACTCGGTGAGCAAACCTTTGGCTTCCCGGGCGGTGTAGCCATTCGCCTCAGGCGTGCCGGTGCCGGGTGCGATTTTCGCATCCAGCGAATCGACATCGAAACTGATATAGATCATTTCGCAGTTGTCAAGACGCTCCATGGTCTGTTTCGCCATGCTTTCGGCGCCCTCCTTGCGGTAATCTTCGACGGTGTAGTAATGCATGCCTAACTCTTGCACCAGCGCCCATTCGGGTGCTTCGTAGGAGCGGATGCCGTGGAAAACGAGGTCTTCGGGCTTTATTTTCGGACGAATACCCCCGAGCTCCACCATGGCCTTCCAGTGGTCGGCGGTGTCCTGCTGAATCTCGTGCAGGTTGAGCGTCGTGCTCGTTAGCCCGAGCGATGCACCCAAAGGCATGCCATGCACATTCCCGCTACGCGAGGTGTAGGGTGTGTGTAAGTCGAGGTGCGCGTCAATCCAGACGACCCCGAGGCTTTTGTCGGGGTGCGCTATTTTCAGCCCCGCGATAATAGCCCCAGCCGAGCTGTGATCGCCGGTGAGGAAGACCGGGAAGTCGTCAGAAACGGCCAGTTGCTGGGTGGTTTCGGCGATGCTCGCCCAGCGAGGGAGGATGTGTTCGAAGTAGCGCCCGTGGGGGGTGCGGGGTGGGTGGTAGAGTGGCTTCTGGCCTGGCTGATACTCGGTCACCGGCCGTTGCTTAAAGATATCGCTGCCAACCTTGGCGGCTTGTATCATCAAGGCATCTGGACCGAGGCTGGCACCGCGTGTGCCCACGCCTAACTCTGATTTCACACAAAAAAAGTGAGGGTTGCGATTTCGCATATAGGCTTTGAAAGTAGATTTGCAGCCGCGATTGATCCAATTTCAGTCGCACACCGTATGCCGAAATGACCAACGCCTTTCAAAAGTACTCAGAATACCTGAATCAGCAGTTTGTAGACCCCTCAAATGCCCTCTCGCTGGAGGATGACAAACTGATGTGGTTCGACATCGACCTTTTGGCGCTCGCGCATCAATACGCTGAGCCCGCATTCGTCACCTACCTGCCCGCCATCCGAAAGCGCACCGAGCTCGCCCGAACGTGGGTGCGTGATGCCATCAATGAGATTACCCCCGGTACTCAGCATCAATACTACGTCTCGATTAAGGCCAATTATTGGCCCTGGGCGATTCAGGCGGCCATGCAGGGGAGCCAAGGCATCGAAATCTCAAGCATCAACGACCTGTCGCTCATTATTTCGCTCGTTGACAAAGGCTTTCTCGACAAAGGCATCGGCTTGATCGTTAATGGGGTAAAGTCTGTTGCTTTTCGCAAGGCACTCCTTGCAGCCCGCCGTGCTGGCTTGGTCAATCCCTGGATTTTCGCCGACTCTGCCGAGGAAGTCGAGTGGTATGCCACCCACCTACAGGAGCCCCTCGCAATCGGCCTGCGCAAGAAGCCCTCTAATAACAAGCCCGGTCAATTCGAGAGCCGTTTCGGGGTACACAGCCAGCATATCGAACCGCTGATGGATGAGGTTGTGGCGAAATCAGAGTTGGTGAGCGTGAATGCGATTCACATTCAGTCATACGGCACCGCACCCGAGGGTGGTTTCACGTTCGAAGACTACACGGAAGGCATCAGTCGGTTCGTGGAGCTGAAGGCCAAGTACCCGACGATTGAGTACCTGAACATTGGAGGTGGGCTGTTCAATTCCAGCTACCCGCCCAAGAAGGTGAACGACACCAACGCCGAGTTCATCAATTGGATTGTCGACTACCTGTTCTGGCAATGCAAAGACGCCGACACGAGCGTGCCGACCATCATCACCGAACTTGGCTCGTACAACTACGCACCGGCGACGGTCTGGCTGACCCGTTCGGAAGCGCGCAAACCGGCGTTTACGAATTCAGAATGGTTGTTTGTAGAAGGCTCGATCATGAACGACCTGCCGGATGCGCTGCTCTTGAAGCATCACCCGTTTGTGCCGCTGGCACTCAGTCACCTGGATGCCAACGCCTCGCGTTATCGACTGGCCGGCCTCACCTGCGACCCCATGGACTGGATGGACAGCGGTGAGCTCGGTGGGGTGACTCTCCCGGATGTCAACGAGCCGTTGACGCTGGGCTTCTTCAACTGCGGGGCGTACCAATCAACACTCGGCGGGGTGGGCGGACTGCGCCACTGCATGCTCGATAACCCGCACCAACTGTTCCTCGACCGCAACACGGCGGGCGAGCTGGTCACCGTAAAACATATCCCGGCGCGCCAGACGCAGGAGATCCTCTTGGAAATCAGCGGCCTGGTCGACGAGGGCATGACCTGACTGTACAGGCACATGCCTGAACTGCGTCTGGTGGCCTAAGTAAGACCTAGTCCTCCAACTCCACGATGTAATAGGCCTTTTTTCCACCGGGCTTCAGGCCTTCGATATAAGCCATTTTGCGGGCCTGACGCAGGTAGCGGAAGAGTTCTGTCTTGTTGGCGATTGGATTTTTGTCGACGTGCGTGATGACAAAGCCCTTCGGCATGCCGGCGCGGTCAAGTGGGCTGTCGGGGGTCACTTGCGTCACTTTGGCGCCGCCTTCCAGCTGCAGTTCGGTCAGCTCTTCGTCACTCATTTCCTCGAAGCTCCCGCCGTAGCGCTCGCTGAGGCTGGGGCGGGGGTTGCGGGGTTGCGTCAGGGCCGTGGTACCGTTGAGGTTGCGCAGCGTGACGCGCTTTTTCATCGTGCGCTCACCCCGACGCAGGTGCACCGTGATGGTCTCACCTGGGCGGTAGTTGGCAACCTGCTCTTGCAGTTGCGAGGCCGATTTCACACGCTTGTCGTTGATGCCGATGATGACGTCGCCTTTTTCGATGCCCGAGTTCAGCGCCGCACCGCCGGGGTTCACATCCAGCACAAACGCGCCCTGACGGGTCGAGAGGTCTTCGCGCTCGTAGAGTGCCTGGTCGATGCTCGCGATACTCACGCCCAAAAAGCCCCGCTGCACCGCGCCGTATTCGATGAGGTCGGTCACCACCTTACGCACGAGGTTCGAGGGAACGGCGAAGCTATACCCCTGATACACCCCCGTTTCGCTGGCAATAGCCGTGTTGATACCGATGAGTTCGCCATCGAGGTTAACAAGTGCGCCCCCGGAGTTGCCGGGGTTTACCACAGCATCTGTCTGAATGAAAGATTCGATGGAATAATCGGCGCGCTGGCGGATGTTCTTTTCGTTTTGCAGGATACCAATGCTGCGCGCTTTTGCACTCACGA
>CAZTEZ010000069.1:0-12316 GCA_964611815.1 uncultured Bacteroidia bacterium
ATTTTGTCGCGCTATGCTCTAAGTTACGTGTTTTGGTTTGTGGGGGAGCTTACAAATCAAAGCATTCCATGAATAATAACCAATGAGTTCATAGACTCTAAAACTCGTTTCCGTAGCTTTACCCCATGCCCCCAACCACCCGCAAACCCACCCCACTCTTTCTCGCGCTGAGCGCCCTGAGCATCGGACTCGGGTTTATGGCATGGCGCTTGGCATGCCGGTGATACAGCTGGGTACCGGCCTGCTATTCAGACGGCTGAACCTACTGCACAGCCTCAAGCGATATGTACTGATCGGCAGCATCGCGCTATTTTTAGCTGGCATTTTGCCGCTGGTGGTCATGCAGATCACCGGGCCAGGCACTTTGCTACTTCAGGGTATCGGTGGCATCAGCTATTTCAACCTCTACTACATGAGCTTCGGCCTGCTCATCGGCCTCACACAAGCGCAGCTGCTGCAGCTGTCACCCTTGAAACAAGTGCTGCATACACTGGCCTGGACGCTCGCTTGGCTGGCGATGGCCTATCTTAAAGTGGAGATTATGAGCTGGCTGGTCAGCCACCCGCCCTATAACAAGATCTTCTGGGTTTCCGGGCTGGTGCCGGGGCTCAATCTGCTACAAGGCTTGCTGGTTGGCTTTGTGCTGAGTGTGGTGCTGTGGCAGGTGCTGAAAAAGCAGCACTAAACTCACTTCAGCAGCCCAATCTCGCGAAGGCGCTCGATAAGGTAGTCGCCCGCGGTGATGTCCTCGTACTGCTTGGGGTTGTCTTCGTCGATGCAGCTGCCGAGCACCGAAAGGTCCATCTCGCTGCGGGGGTGCAGGAAGAACGGAATCGAGTAGCGCGGCTTGGTGAGGTCGTCGCTCGGCGGGTTGACGACGCGGTGGGTGGTCGAGCGCAGCTTGTTGTTCGTCAGGCGCTGGAGCATGTCGCCAACGTTTACGACGATGGCACCCGGCAGCGCCGTCACGCCGATCCAGTCACCTTTCTTTGAAAGAATCTCCAGCCCAGACGCGCTCGCGCCCATCAAAAGCGTAATGAGGTTGATGTCCTCGTGCGCACCCGCACGCACGGCCCCTTCTTCGACATCATCGGCGGCGAGGGGGAAATAGTGAATGGGGCGCAAGATCGAGTTGCCGTTGTGCACTTTGTCCTCGAAATACGCTTCGTCGAGCCCCAAGTAGATGGCGATCGCGCGCAGCATCTGGCGGCCGTCGCCTTCCAGCCGGCGGTAGGCTTCCAGGGTGTGCGTCTTGAAGTCCGGCAGCTCCTCCGGCCACACGTTTGCGGGGTACTCTTCTTTGATGGGGTCGCCGTCCGTCACTTCCTGCCCCACGTGGTAAAATTCCTTCAGATCGCCCTTATTGCTGTCTTTGGCATGCTCCTGGCGCTTGGGGGTATAGCCACGCTGCCCCGCCAGACCCTCGATATTGTACTTCGATTTGACATCATCTGCCAACGCAAAAAAGGCCTTCACGCTATCATACAGTTTGCCCTGCTGGTCCTCATCCAGGCTGTGGTTGACGATCGCCACAAAGCCATACTCTTCGTAAGCCTGGCCGAGATCGTTCACGAATTGCTCTCGTTTGTCGGCATCGCCACCAGTGAAGTCAGCGAGCGAAAGCGTAGGGATGGTCAGCGTTTGTGCGGTGGGCGTAGACATAATCGCGTGTGTTTCGAGAGTGTTTTCAGTTGGTTGCTTCAAAAATACACAGCAGGCGCACACAAAAAAACCTCAGCAGTGCTGAGGCTTGAAAAGTGTTCTTTCGATGAAAAAAGAATGTGTCAGATGGGTTAGAACCGTTAGGCTTTCGACTTATACCCGAAGTTTTCTTTGATACGTGCCGCTTTGCCCTGACGTTCGCGCATGTAGTAGATACGAGAGCGACGTACACGGCCACGGCGAACGACTTCGATTTTGGCGAGGTTCGGAGAGTGGAGCGGGATAATACGCTCAACACCGATGCCGCCAGAGATCTTGCGAACGGTAATCGTAGCAGTGGCATCCTTGCCTTTGCGCTGAATGACAACGCCTTTGAACTGCTGGATACGCTCCTTTTCGCCTTCGCGAATGAGGATGTGCAAGTTCACAGTGTCGCCCGCAGAAAAGTCGGGAAGGTCGTTGGCGTCTTTGCGGTAGTCGGCTTGTACGAGGTCGATTAGCTCTTTCATGGCTAGTATGGCGTTTTGAGAAACGCAAATGTAGTGCAAGGTGAGTAGATAAGCAAACCCGACGGCACAAATCTAATGATTTGCACAGTCGGGGTGAATCATTAGCAGCTTAGCTTGTCATTAAGCTGCTTTAAGAGACTGGTGTGGCACAACTCAATTAGAAACGACCACCGATGAGACGGAATAAGATAGCAATTACGGCTAACACGAGTAAAGCGTGAATTAAACCGCCGGCGCTCCAAACGAAGAAGCCAAGTGCCCAGCCAATGACTAAAATGATTGCGATGATATATAGTAGACCACTCATAAGAAGGTTTGTTTTGATTGTTATTATTACTACAAACAAAACCTAGCTTATGTTCCCATACTAGCAGAAAATACTTAGATGTGACAACTTTAAATACTTAAGTTTTCTCCTAATTACAGTGAGTGTTGCTCGTCAAGAGCCTCCTCAACGGCCGATAACACCCCCTTGATGTCCGATTCAGTCAATTGCGTGTTAAGGAACATCGATTCGTAACTCGATGGCGGCAGGTAATAACCGCGATCCAGCAAGCCGTGGAAGACTTTGGCGAATTTGGCGTGGTCGGCTGCCTGGGCAGTCTCGAAGTCGACGACCGGCTGGTCTGTGAAGTGGAAGGAGATCATGCTGCCCACCTGGTTGATCTGCACGGTTTCGTTGTGTTGGTTGAAAACCTCGCGCAGGCCGCTGGCCATCTGGCCGGTGATGTTGTCCAGATACGGATAAATCTCATCGGCTTTGGCTTCGATTTCACTCAGCAGTGCCACGCCCGCGTGCATCGCCAGGGGGTTGCCACTCAGCGTGCCGGCCTGATACACCGGCCCCACCGGCGCAACGGCATTCATCACCTCTGCCTTGCCACCGAACGCGCCCACCGGAAGCCCTGCACCGACAATCTTGCCGAGCGTCACGAGGTCGGCAGTTACGCCATACAACTCACTCGCCCCGCCCTTCGCCACGCGGAAGCCTGTCATCACCTCGTCGAAAATCAGCACGGCGTTGTGCTCATCGCACAAATCGCGCAGGCCCTGCAGGAAGCCGTCTTTCGGGGGAATGCAGCCCATATTGCCGGGCAGCGGCTCGATGATAAGCGCGGCAACCTGGCCCTGGTTGGCTTTGAACAGCGCCTCAACGCTGTCCAGGTCGTTGTATTTCGCGAGCAGCGTGTCCTTGGCCGTGCCGTTCGTTACACCGGGCGAGTTCGGCTGGCCGAGTGTCACCGCGCCCGAGCCGGCTTTGATTAAAAAGCTGTCGCCGTGGCCGTGGTAGCAGCCCTCGAACTTGATGATTTTGTCTTTGCCGGTGAACCCCCGTGCCACGCGAATGGCACTCATGCAGGCCTCGGTGCCGGAGTTCACCATGCGCACCTTTTCGATGCCCGGCACCATGCGCTTGATGGTCTCGGCCATCGTGATTTCGATCTCCGTCGGCGCGCCAAAGCTTGTCGAGCGCTCGGCGGCTTCTTTCACGGCCTGAATCACTTTCGGGTGGCCGTGCCCCAGCAACATCGGCCCCCAACTGCCCACGAAATCCAGATAAGTGTTACCGTCAGCATCCGTGAGCGTCGCGCCCTCGGCTTTCTCGAAAAAGATCGGCGTGCCACCAACTGCTTTGAATGCCCGCACGGGCGAGTTAACCCCGCCGGGGATGAAATCTTGCGCGCGTTCGAAGAGGGCTTTGCTGTTGCTGTGGTTCATGGTGATAGTTGCTCGGGTTTTACCAAAAATACAAATGGCAGCCGCGAAAGATGGCTGCCATTGAAGTTGATTTACGATTTAGAAGCACTACGCATACTGCCCGAACAACGCACTCGCCTCGGCCCGCACTATCTCAAACTGTGCCTCGTCGATGCGCTCTACTGCGCCCTCGTCATTGATGAACTGGAACAGCGTTTCGGTAGCGATGTTGCCCGTCAGGTCATCTTTAGCAAAAGGGCAACCGCCGTAGCCGTTCATGGCGCTGTCGAAGCGTCGGCAGCCGGCGCGCGAGGCGGCTTCGATTTTCTTCAGCGCGTCTTCTGGAGTTGCGTGGAAGTGCGCGCCGATGGTCAGCTCCGGTAGTTTGGGCAGCACCATTTCAAACACCGTCTCGATCCGCCCGGGTGAGGCATCGCCTGCGGTGTCGGCCAGCGAGAGCGTTTTCACGCCCAGTTCAGCGACTTTCTCGGCGTACTCCTGCACCACGTCGGGCCCCCAGTGCTCACCATAGGGGTTGCCGAAGCCCATCGATAGATAAACGACCAGCTCGCGCCCGGCGTCATGGGTCATGGTGGCGATGTCTTTCAGGATACTGAAGGCTTGCTCGCGGGTTTTGTTGGCGTTGCGTTTTGAGAATTCCTCGCTCAGGCTCAGCGGGTAGCCGAGGATGTCGACTTCCTCAAACTGGAGCGCATCCTGAGTCCCACGTTCATTCAGGACAATCGCCAGCAGCTTAGTTTTGCTGCCCGTGCGGTCGAGTTGCGGAATCACCTCTTTCGTGTCCTGCATCTGCGGCACCGCCTTGGGCGATACGAAACTGCCGAAATCGAGCACGTCAAACCCGACTTTCAAAAGTCTGTTCAGGTACTTGACTTTCTGTTCGGTCGGGATGAGCGTCTGGATGCCTTGCATGGCATCGCGCGGGCATTCTACGATTTCTACGGCGTGCATAGGAGCGGTGTTAGCGTGTGCTTGAAGCTACATTACGGCACCGTAAAAACAAAGCATGTAATAAACCGTCCTCTCGAGCGCAGCCGAGAGACCCGAGTCAGTTTTACTTTTAGCTTTGTGTACTATCCTCTCGGGTCTCTCGACTGCGCTCGAGACGACGATGCTGAAAGAATTAAGTAAGCTGTGCGCGCAACTGTCTTGAACGCCAGGCCTGCCACATCAGCGCTGAAATGAGCGTCAGTAGCGCACCGATCACCAGCAAGAAGCGCGTCACACTCCAACCTTCCGGCAGGAAGGGGCCGTTGCCATCGCCGCCCCCGGCGTTACCGATAATGGGCGCGTAGTTGCGGTCGCTCTCGTCGACATCGCTGCCACTCCCCCAGCCTGTCAGATAGGCTAGATTGACGTTCTCCTGCGCAGTGCGTTCTTTCACCTGCTCAAGGTACGACTTTGCTTCATCGCAATCGAGAGGGCCGGTCGCGCGGTGGTGCATCACATAGCGCCCCTGGAAATTCTTGCGGTTGGGCGTTTCGATAAACTGGAAGTCCTCAGGATACAGCTTGCGATTGTAGCGGGCATGTAAGCGTGTGAAATAGACATCGCCTTCGTAGCCCCGGTTGTTGGTGACGAGCCAATTGACACCGGCCTTCATCATCTGGCTGGCGATGGGCGGCGGGCCGTTGCAGGGGTCGCACTTCACGGCCTGAAAGCCGCTGAGGTCCCAGGCGTATTCGAGCATCACACTCGTGCGGTCGTTACGCTGCCAGGCGCGGTCGTAAAGCGCGGCGTAGAACTCAGCGAATCGCGGCTTGATATCGCTGGGGATGTTCACGTTAGAGGGCACCTCGCGCGTGGGGTAGTTCGTCACTTCGACCCGGCCTTTGCGCGAGAACGCGTAGACGATGAGGTCCTGGTAGCCATCCGCATTGGCCATCCCAAGACGAATCGGCAGCATGAACTTGGGCGAATTGTACTCGATTTGAATCGGACGCAGCTTGGCGAACTTGGCGTTGCGCATCTGTGGATTCAGCTCGTAGTATTTCTCCAGGTCGACCTTCACCACAAAGAACTTCATGTTGTTCTTGATGTACGGCTCCAGCACTTCCTTCGCGTCTTTGGGCAGACCGTAGCCGTTTTCTTTGAGCCAGCGCTCCATGTCACCAGACTTTTCAGCACTCAAAATCAGGATGTTGTACTCCTCAACGTCGTACTTCGCCTCAATGCGTACCGTCGTGCGTTTAGTGCGCTCCATGGCGAGGCCGTCTTCCATACCCACTGAATTCATGGCAACTTGCGAGCGCTTATCATACAGATAATCAAGCTGAGTCATACACGGGTTCGGGTCATGGTACTCCACCAAGCGCGGCGCGGAGTATTGATCCAGCATATCGAATAGCGTTTGTTCGCTAATGCGAATCTGGTCGCGCTTGAGCACGGTGGGCACGGGCACCACGATGGCGAAATCTTTCACATCGCCAGAAAAGTCGTTATTCATGGTTACTACAGAGCGGTTGCCATCGCGCACCAGGATCACCTGCGAGCTTTTGTTAAAGACTTTGGCACCGGCGCTGGCAACATAAAAACCACAAAAAGCCGTGGCTTCGGCAGCGGTAAACACAAGTAAGAGGAGTAACAGGGGGCGACGCATAAGCTAGAGTAGTTGGTGAGTTGGAAACTACGGTATTAACGCCCCATAGCCGAGCTACTGTATATCGCCAGTTAACAAAAACGACAAAACGGCGCTCAGAGATGCTGAGCGCCGTTTTCGTGTAGATGAAATCGCTGAAACGCGGGCTTAGTAGCCGTGGCGATAGCGATAGTCTTTGATGCCGATGGACTCTTTCAGGCCTTCCATCATCATTTGCGAGAACTGCTGGCGGCGGCGCTGTTGCAGCTGCTTGCGATAAGCGTCCAGTTGCTTGCCATCAGGCACTTTGGCGGTGTTAACGGCCGTCACCTTGGCGACATATACGCCGCGCTGACCTTCTACCGGCTGCGTCACCTTGCCTTTCTCTGTCGAGAAAATGGCACCCACCAGTGCGGGCTCGTTGCCCAAGCCACGCACCATGTCGCCGGCAAACTGCACGCCTTTGGCATCAGTAATGAAGCCGCCTTTGCCGTAGGCTTTTTTCATGGCTTCCAGGTCGTTGCCACCGGCAGCTTTGAGCTCTTTGATGATCATCTCGGCTTTCTTCTTGTTCAGCACCTGCGGTTTGATCTGGTCTTTTACGGCCTTGAGTGGCAGGTAGTCATCGTTGCTGACCGACTCAACCACCGGCACCACATAGGCGTTCTCGAACTCGAGCGTTTCTTCGTAGACGTCACCTTCTTCGGCCTCGTCGAGCGCCCAGCGCATCAGGTTACTCATGGCATCTTCGCCTTGCAGACCGGGCAGGCGTTTGTTAGTAGGCGACAGCGGCGGTTGCGTCACGCGAACGGCACCGGCCTTGGCTTTAGTGGCGGCATCTTCCAGGGCGATGTCTTCGTCGCGCACGAGATTCATCACCTCGGTAGCTTTGCGAATGAGACTATCGCGGGTGCGGTCGCCGATATCAATGAAGTAGCCCAGGCGAGCAACTTGGTACGTTTCCTCGACTTTGTCTTCGATTTTGAAGATGTGCATACCGAAGGGTGAACGGATAGGCTCGGAGATATCGCCTGCGTCCAACTGCGTCACCTGGTCGTAGGCTTCCTGACCGATCATGCCCGGGCTGAGCCAACCGAGCATACCGCCTTGGCGTTGACTTTCTTGGTCTTTGCTGAAAACCATGACCGCCTGCGCGAACTCCATGTCATTTTCAGTCACCTGCTGGTAGGCTTGTTGTGCTTGCTGCACCATTTGGGCAGAGTCTTGGGCCTGAATCAAGATGTGACGCACACGCACACGCGGCTTTTCATCCGACTTATCACTCAGCTTAATCAGCTCATACCGGCGGCCTCGCACATATGGCCCGGCGACTTCGCCGACTTCCATTTCCTGCAGACGCTCCTGCGTGAAGGGGTCGAACTCTTCGAGCGCCTGGTACTCGTAAGTGAACAGGCGTTGGTCAATATTCTGGAGCAGCGTTTGGCTGGCGGCGTAAGCAGAGTCGTCTTCAGTTTCAGCGAAGTCCGACATGTACTCTTCCATAAGCTTCAGCGTGCGCGCAGTGTCCTCAACTGTCGGCGTTTTGGGGATGACGACATAGCGCAAAACTGATTGCTTTTGGTCCTGCATGAATTGGGCCTTGTTTTCTTCGTAATACGCCTCATAATCTGCATCCGTCACCTTCACAGCAGAGTCTGAGATAGAGGCGTAGTTGATGCTCAGCACTTTCGCGTCACGTGTCGAGCGCTCGAGCTGATACTGATACTTGGCGGCAGCTTCTGTCACCAAAATGCCTTTGGAGGCCAGGTTCTGGAGTTTCATCAAACGGCGGATGCGCAAGTACTCAGCCTCGGCGACGTCCATGCGAAACTTGATGTCTTGCGCTTGGGGGTCCTGCGGATTTTGTTGTACAAACTGGCGTTGCTGCTGCAGTTGTTCGTAGCTGCCAAAAAACTGCTTGAACTGTGGGTCTTGCACCGGGCCGGGCGCCACAAGCGCGTTGAACTCGGCATCGGTAATCGCCTCACCTTCAAAACCCAGCTTTTCATACTGATCGCTCAGGATCACATCATTGATCCAAAATTGCCAGATTTGCTGCTCGGCCTGTTCCTTGGGCAGATTTTGCCCCAGGTTCTGGAAAATCTGCTGGCGATTGTCCACGGCCTGTGCATAGGCACGGGCGTCAACTTCCTGCTCGCCGAATTTTGCAAGGATATTGGGGTCGTCGGAGGTGCCGCGAATCACATCGTTGATGTTTTTCAGCAGGTCAGTCGCGATGAAAGAAAACATCGCCAGACCGATCAGCACAATAACGAGTCCGACTCGTCCACGTATTTTTCGAATGACTCCAGCCATCTATCTATTGGGTTCGTGTAAAGCGCGTTGTATTAGCGTACGGCTTTGTGGTTCTAAGTTGTAGCAGCGCCTCAAGAGGTGTGTCAAAAGCGGCTAAAAATCAGCAACTTACTCGCTGTCATAGCAACCAAAAACAAGCCCACAGGCTGAGGCAGTCCTGCAAACGTCCGGCAAAAATAGGAAAAAGCCAACAGGTGAAAAGGCTGTAGGGTGTTTTTCCGGTGCCTTTTACACAATTTCTTTACACAGCTGGCTGCCAAATATGCAGGGTTGCAGCTTTGCTGATGTGCAACTGCTGCTTAACATTGTGCCAGAATCTATTCTGCATTTCTTCTACTTCAAACATGCCCCGTTCCGCTCGTCAGGTCAATCCCGGTAGTTTCGAAACCGCCAAACATTACTATCCGCGCCAGCTCAACGCGCAGTTGCACCCGATGGTGAGCCTCTTTTTCAACCTCGGGCGCGACCGTATTGCCGAGCGCTACCGCCACCTGAACCCGCAAATTAAACCCGAGGCGATTGACGAGCTGCTGAGCTACCGTTGTCGCTACTTGCCGTGGGCGGGCTGCGATTTGTTCCTGACAACCAGTGCCAAAGGCGCCCGCAAGATGGTGGTGATCGAAACGAACTCTTGCCCCAGCGGTCAGAAAAGCATGCCCCTAACCGACGAGCACGAAGAACGTGGTGGCTACCTGCGGCTGCTTTCCCGGGCCTTCAAACCGCGCTTGAAAGGCAAGCGCCTGCCGGAGGGGGGCATCGCCTTGTTATACGACAAAAACCCGATGGAGGCCACGGGCTATGCTGCCACTCTTGCCGATGTTATGAAAGAGCCGGTCTGGCTGGCCGAATACTACGAAGACGACGACAACCCGCCGGTGAAGTTCGTCGACGGCGTGCTGCATGTGCGCGACGAAAGCGAGCAGTGGCACCCGATTCGTGCAGCCCAGCGTTATGTGACGCAGCGCCCCTGGAACCGCCTGCCCATCAACACCCAGACGCACATCATGAACCCGATTTTGGGCTGCCTGGCCGGTGGGCGCAACAAGCTTGTAGCAGATTATGCGTATGCGGATTTTAACGCCGCTAATTGGGAGAACAACCTGCACCTCAACCTCCCGGAAACCGACCGGGATGTCCCGAAGCGCCTGGTGCCCAGCGCTGTGCGGCGCTTTGGCGGGTTTGCGGTCGTAAAAGTGCCCTACTCCAATGCGGGCCAGGGTGTATATACGATCACTGACGACCTGGACCTCGAGGAGTTCATGGCCATCGATTTCCCCTACGATCACTTCATTGTGCAAAGCCTGATCGGCAACTCGGCCTGGAGCTCGCTCACCGGTGGCGAGCGTTTCTTTCATGTTGGCACCATGCCCAACAAGAAGTTGAATACGTTTGTGGCCGACCTGCGCATGATGGTCTGCAACCACCCGAAAGAGGGCTTTCAGCCCGTCGCGGCCTATGCGCGTCAGGCGGCCGCGCCGCTGACCGCCGAATTGAAACCGGGCGACGACAGCCGTGCGCAGCTCGTGACCAACCTCTCGTTCAAAAACCCCGACGGCTCCTGGAACAGTGATGTCGACCGCCTGCTGCTTATGGATCGCAAGGACTTCAACTTGCTGGGGCTAAGTAACGACGACCTAATCTCAGCCTTCTTCCAGACCTGCATGGCCGTGAAGGCCATCGACGAGTTGGCCCGCAGCCTGAAGACAACAAAGGGCACCTTCCGGTGGAAGACGTTTGAGAGCATCAACCCGGACGATGATCTGATCCAGGAGATTCGACAGGGAAATCCGGAGTGAGCTTGGAACCAGGATTTACAAGATTTGGGGCAGGATTGTCAAGATACACAGGACTTCAATTTGTTACCTCCTGAGGCGCAGCCGCCTGTCCTGAGAGTAGTCGAATGGAAAGGACCTACTCGTCTAGCAGCCCGCTGTTTCTAGCTTTGTAGCCGGTGAAGGTCCTTCACTTCGTTCAGGATGTAACGGTTTTAAGTTAATGGCACTCCGCGACCAACCTCTCCTGAAAATCATACTGAATCCCGGAAATCCTGGTTCAAATCAAAAAAGCCCACTCGCAGTTTGCACCGTGCTACCCTGCGGCGTAACTTTGCCGTTGCAGGGCTGTACAACCAGCTCCCCATCAACTCCATCAGGTCCGAAAGGAAGCAGTGGTCGTGGGTTGAGCGGTGTGCTACAGTCCCTGCATTTTTTATTTTTGGGACGTTCGCTTACTCAACGCCTTAACGCTCCACACTCTCCGCCCCGTTACTTATGAAATTCTTTGCGGATACTGCCGACCTCGACGCCATTAAAGACGCCGCTGCCTATGGCATGCTCGACGGCGTAACGACCAACCCCAGCCTGATGGCGAAAGTCGGCGTCAGCGCTGACAAAGCCGATGAGCATTACAAAGCCATCTGCGAGATTGTAGACGGCGATGTGAGCGCAGAGGTGATCGCCACCGACTACGAGGGTATCCTCAAAGAAGGCCGCCACCTGGCGAGCCTCCACCCGCAGATCGTCGTGAAAGTGCCGATGATCGCTGACGGTCTGAAGGCCATCAAAACATTTACCGAAGAGGGCATCCGCACCAACTGTACGCTGATATTCAGCCCACTGCAAGCGCTTGCTGCCGCCAAAGCTGGCGCGAGCTATGTCTCGCCCTTCGCCGGACGCATTGACGATATTGCCGGCGACGGCATGGAGGTCATCGCGCAAATTCGTATCATCTTCGACAACTACGGCTTTGATACCGAGATCCTCGGTGCCAGCCTGCGCCATATTCACCATCTGGTGACGGCCGCTGAGTTAGGCGTGGATGTCGTGACCGTGCCGCCCAAGCTCATCACCCAAATGCTGAAGCACCCGCTGACTGACAAGGGCCTCGAGCAGTTCCTGGCCGACCACAAGAAGGCGAACAGCTGATTCACGCCCTCGCCCCCTAGCCGACCTTTATGAACCACAAACAAGCGCGTTACCTGCTGATAGCCATCGTGGTGGCGGTGTTTGCAGGCATTGCGTCGGGGTGGTACTACGGCGAGACGATGGCCGAAATCGCCTGGCTGGGCAAGCTATTCCTGAATGCGCTGAAAATGCTGATCCTGCCGCTGATTCTGGCGGCGGTCATCAGTGGCATCGCCTCGTTGGGTGATGTGCGCAAGCTCGGCAAACTGGGGGGCTACACCGTCGGGTTCTACGCCGCGACAACGGCCATCGCGGTGGTCGTTGGCCTCGTGATGGTGAACCTGATCGAACCCGGTGCAGGCATCAACGCAACCATCGACGGCCAGATGCCGGAGGTCGTAAAAGGCAAAGAAGGCACGGGCCTGAAAGACATCGCACTCTCGCTGATTTCACCCAACCTCGTCGCTTCGGCGGCCAATCTCGATTTACTGCCGATCATCTTGTTTGCGGTCGTGTTTGCGGCTGCCATCTCGATGGTGCCCGGCAACGAAGGCACGATCCGTGCGATTGAGGCGATCAACCAGGCGATGATGAAAATCGTGATTTGGGTGATGTACTTCGCACCGGTA
>CAZTEZ010000070.1:0-11928 GCA_964611815.1 uncultured Bacteroidia bacterium
CGCGCTTTTGCTTAATGGTGACCGTGGGTTGTTTAGACGATGGGGTACACTACAAACAGTAGATTCGGTTCCTTACTTGAAGCTTTTCCTGAACTCAGTCGAATGGGACTCGTCAGGACTAAACCTGCTACCTCATAAGGTTACTATTACAGGTTCCTCACTAAGCTCGGAACGACGCAAAATGAGTTTTGGGATAGACACTAGCACCCTCGACAATCAAGTAGCATGTTTTTGTCTAATTTGGGCACCGTACGCCACTTACAAGCCAGAACCCTCCCGGTTGGTAATCCTACCTTTAATCACTGTCTAACAAATGAAACGCAAAAAGCTGATTTACGTGATGTCCGATTTAGAGCGGGCACCTGTGTTTGAACTCATCGACATGCACATCGATAAAACCCGTTTTGATTTTCAGGTTGTGCTCGTTAATGCACGTAATTCTCAAACTTATATTGAAGGTTTCTTTCGAGAACGCGGGACAAAAGTGACTCGACTCGTACATAAATCGAAAAAAGACTTCCCGAAAAACATTCGTAAGCTCTATTCGATTTTCCGAAAAGAGAAGCCCGATATCGTGCATGCCCATCTTATCAACGCAGTGTATTCGGCCATGGCTGCTGCCTGGCTCGCACGGGTGCCAATGCGTGTGTATACCCGTTGGCATTCGGATTATCACCACCGTTACTTTCCACAAGCAGTCAAATATGACCGCTTGGCAAATCGGCTGGCTACCCACATCGTTGCCCCTGGCCTGGTTGCCGAGCATGTTCTCGTTAACATGGATGGGGTTAAAAAAGAAAAAGTCTCGGTGATCAGTCCGCCCTTTGAACTAGGGCGATTTGCAAACCCTGACCCCGAAGAGGTTAAAATTGTCACGCAAAAGTATAATCCGGAAGGCCGTAAACCTGTCATCGGTGTCATCTCGCGCTTCACTGAGCTGAAAGGCATTCAGTACATTATTCCAGCCGTTGCAAGGGTGCTAGAAGATTATCCAGACCTGCTTCTGATGCTGTTCAACGCCAAAGGCGATTATGCCGACGAGATTCACCGCATGCTCAAAGAACAGCTGCCAGCGCGGAACTACCTGACCGTAGAATTCGAACTGATGAACACGGCTATTTATCAGGTTTTTGATGTGTTCGTTCACGTGCCCATTTCCAAGATCGTCGAAAACACCGGCGGTGTCTATACCGAAGCATTGCCTGCCGGCATCCCGTCGGTATTCACCCTTTCAGGTGTCATCCCCGGTCGCGTAGAACACATGCGCGATTGCTATATCGCTGAATATGAGGATAATGAGACCATTTACAAGGGCATCAAGACTATACTCGATAATCCTGAAATCGCTCAACGCTTTCGCGAAAACGGGCCGAAGACTATCGGCGAGGAGTTCACCATCCAAAAGCATATCGAAGGGCTGAATAAGCTCTATGGAGTGAACTAAACCGGGTACTGATGGTTGTCTTATATTACAAGACTGCAACTGCCAGTTATGGACCTCACCCGCCGCCTGTTTCTGTACCTCATCCTGCTGGTCGTGATCATCTTCACGCTGCTGATCATCGCCCTGCAGGTCGACACGCCCGACCGCACGGCCGAGCGCGCGGATGACAATATCGAGCGGTCGGCGGATACTGTGAAGACGCAGCCATATTAAGTCTTTTCCAGAAAACACAAACGCCCGACCAACAGGCCGGGCGTTCTCATTTTGAGGGCGGTTAAACGATTTGTAGCTGAGGCTACAAATTAGAGATTACCACGCCGGCCCTGCTCGAGCTCGATGGCCTCAAATAGCGCCTTGAAGTTGCCTTTGCCGAAGCTGCGGGCACCTTTGCGCTGGATGATCTCGTAGAAGAGTGTCGGGCGGTCTTGCTGTGGGCGGGTGAACAATTGCAGCATATAGCCCTGGTCGTCGCGGTCGACGAGGATGCGGTGCTCGCGCAACACCTCGACGGGCTCGCTGATGGGTGCCACGCGTTCGAGTAGGGTGTCGTAGTAACTGTCCGGCACATGCAGGAACTCCACGCCACGCGCGCGCAGTTGCGCCACGGTCGTGATGATGTCGTTGGTTGCCATGGCCACGTGCTGGATGCCCGCGCCCTGGTAGAACTCGATGTACTCTTCGATCTGCGACTTCTTCTTGCCCTTGGCCGGCTCATTGATCGGGAACTTCACGAACTCGTTCCCGTTCGACATCACCTTCGACATCAGCGCCGTGTACTCCGTGCTAATGTCTTTGTCGTCGAAGCTCACGAGCTGTTTGAAGCCCATGACATCGCCGTAGAAATCGACCCATTTGTTCATTTCGCCCCAGCCGACATTGCCGACGCAGTGGTCGACGTACTGCAGGCCGACGGGCGGCGGCTTATAAGCGGGGTTCCAGGCCTCAAACTTGGGCAAAAAGATGCCGTTGTAGTTTTTACGCTCCACGAAAATGTGGACCGTATCGCCGTAGGTATGGATGCCGGATTTCACGACTGTACCGTGTTCGTCGCTTTCCTCCACGGGCTCGAAATAAGGCTCAGCGCCGCGTTTGACGGTCTGTTCGAAGGACTTACGGGCGTCGTCGACCCAAAGCGCATAGACCTTCGCGCCGTCGCCGTGTTTGTTGATATGCTCGCTGATGGGCCCGTCGGGGTAAATGGGCGAGGTGAGCATGAAGCGGATCTTGCCTTGCTTCAGCACATAGCTGGCGCGGTCTTTCACGCCGGTTTCGGGGCCAGCATAGGCGTGGGGCTGGAAACCGAAGGCCGTCTGATAGTAATGCGCAGCCTGTTTGGCGTTGCCGACGTAAAACTCAATGTAGTCCGTGCCGTTGAGTGGCAGGAAATCTTCGGCGGTTTGATATCGGGGATCGATTTGTGGGGCTTCTACAGACATAAAGTTTTTGTTAGCTTTGCGGAGCTCTAAACTAGCAAAAATCAAGCAATTAGCGTTCCCATCCTCCCAGACACTCACCTCTAAACCGAATGATCAAATGCGCCTTTTTGGGACCTCTACACTCGCTTTCGCTCTGATTTTCACGACCCTAACACTCGTTAGTTTTACGCAGATAAAAGCCCAAGCTAACGACGATGTGCAGGCTATCGATACCCTCCAAGTTGAGTCACCGTGGACACTCGGCGGGCTCGTCTCTGTAACCGGCTCCTGGACGGGCTTCTGGAACTGGGCGCAGGGCGGCGAGAAAACCACCAGCATCGTGGGCATCGCCAACGGCTCAGCCGTTTACAAAAAGGGTAAACACGACTGGGTGTCCATTATCGATATGGCCTACGGTATCGCCCGGGTGGGCGAGGAGCCCTGGCGCAAAAACGACGACCGCATCGACCTGCTCTCGCAGTACGGTTACAACCTCGGCGGCAACTTTGACCTCTCGGGCCGTATGAACTTCCGCACACAGTTTGCGCCGGGCTACAACCTGCCCGACGACTCGACCGTGGCTTCGCGGTTTATGTCGCCGGGCTATCTGATGCTCTCGACGGGGATCACCTGGCGGGCCCAGCCCTGGCTCACGGTGCTGGTGCACCCGGTGGCCGGTAAGTTCACGTTTGTCCTCGATCAGGACATCGCCAATACCGGCGCGTATGGCGTAGAACCGGCGGTGTTCGACACCTCCACTGGGGCGCTCATTCGCGAGGGCGAGCGCATTCGGGCGGAGTTCGGTGCGCTGGCGAGTGTGCTGGTGCGCAAAAAGTGGGAGAAAATCACACTGCAAAGCCGCGCCGACTTCTTCCACAACTACACCCCCGAAGAGGGCACCTCGCGCAGCATCGACGTGACCTGGGAGACGATTTTCTCGTACCAGCTCTTCAAGTGGCTGACGCTCAACTTCACGAGCACGCTGCTGTACGACCAGGACGTGAAGACGCCGATTTTCGCCGAGCAGAACGGCGAGGAGGTACAGGTGGGCGAGGAAGCCCGCGTGCAGTACCGCCAGGTGATCGGTGTCGGCCTGGGCTACACCTTTGGTAAGCGCGCCGAGCGCCCAGCCGGTGCCAATGATTTGCCGTTTAACAACGGCGGGTGAGCGAGCGCCATCGGGCTTGAGCGATTAAGATGTAAGAGGTTTGCAAGAAATTTAACCCCTCAGCAGACCGATCGGCGCAATTTTTACGTTGCTTGCATCAAGATTGTCACCGCATGATGTCCCGCTACTCCCTCCTTTTTTTTGCGCTGCTGTCGGTGGTGCTGCTTCATGGTTGCTGCGAGCCGGTTGAGTCAACGAGTTATTATCTCGACCACCAAACCGAGTCGCTCAGTCTGTTCCCCGAGAACCGGCGCTATGTGTTCGCTACTCAAGACGGCGAAACAGATACACTGTTGCTGATACGCAGTGCGTACCAGCAGCCTTGCTGGCGCTTTGCCGAATGTGAAAGTGGATTCGCTTGCGAGGAGATGATTCTGTCTTCGTTTACGCAGCAGCAAAACGCGCCTGAGTTAAACCCTTACGATTACGTCGGCAACCTCAGTATTGAAGCGCGTGCACCAGAAGATGCACTCCCGGAATTGACGATCAACTACACATTGCTGCACACCGATAGCACGGATGCCAGTCAGGGCACGGTGTGGCTGCAGCGCGCCGGGCGCAACAGCTTTGAGCCGGTGGACAACAAGGATTGCCTGAGCGTCTCGCTGTTCAACCACTATACCTTCGCGGACACGACCTTCCAGGGCGTCATGCGCATCGACGACAGCTGCGTGAATGCGAACGATGATGGCGTTCAGCCCTTGCGGCAGATTCTGATCTCGAATGATTTCGGGCCCATCGGCTACACCACCGCCGATGGACGGGCGTACGAGTTGGTGGCGTTCTACGACGAGTGAGCGCGCCAAAACCCGTAACTTGCGTTCAGTAAGCAACGTTATGGGCCACGACCACCACCACGACGACCACGACCACGCGCACGACCACCACGGGCTGACGCACTCGCACGGCGAGCACCTGCACGTGCATGGCCTCTCGAACAACCTCTGGATTGCGTTCGGGCTCAACTTTGTGTTCACGATCATTGAGATCATCGGTGGGCTGCTGACGAACTCGGTCGCGATCCTGAGCGATGCCGTGCACGACGCCGGCGATACGATTGCGATTGGCTCGGCGCTGTTTTTCGAGAAGTTCTCGCAGCGCCAGCGCGACCGCACGTTCACGTATGGCTACCGCCGCTTTTCGGTGCTTTCGGCGCTGATCACGGCGCTGATTCTGGCCATCGGCAGCGTGCTGATTATCGTGGCCGCCGTCGAGCGCCTGCTGCACCCCGAAGACGTGAAAGCCGACGGCATGATACTCATGGCCATTCTGGGGGTGGTGTTCAACGGTCTGGCCGTGATTAAAATGATGGCCAGCAAAGACAGCTCGCTAAACCAGAAGGCGGTTTACCTGCACCTGCTGGAAGACGCGCTGGGCTGGGTGGCGGTGCTGGTGGGCGCGATTGTGATCTACTTTTTCGATCTGCCGATCATCGACCCGCTGCTGTCGCTGGGCATCGCGGCCTATATTCTTACGAACGCCGTGAAGATGATTTTCGGTGCGATGCGCGTGTTTTTGCAGGCCGTGCCCAAGAACCTGGACGTGAACAAGGTGAAGCAGACCATCATCGACCAGCAGCACGTCAAAGACATTCACGATCTGCACATCTGGACCATCGAGGGCCAGGATGTTGTGCTGACGGCGCATGTGGTGGTGGAAGAGGCGTGCACGCCCGACGACTACGTTAGCATCAAACGCGAAGTGAAAGTCGCGCTCAGCGACCTCGGCATCTACCACGTTACCCTCGAACTGGAGAGCGTCGCCGAGGGCTGCATGCACATCGGCACCGGCGGCGTGTGCGAACCGGCGCTTTGAATACCTGCCGTTCAGAAGTCCCGCCCCTTTCCAGATAATCTGTTAATTTACAGCGCCTAACCTACTACTTATGCGATACGCACTGCTGCTGCTTAGTTTGCTGACCGCTCTGGTTCCGATTCGTTCGTCTGCCCAACAAGCCGGCGACTTGACCGGCGCTGACTACAAACGCTTCCCAGAAGACTATGGCCGTCGGGCGCGCAAGCACTTCGAGAATACGCTGGGCATGCGCTACATTCCCAGCCAGACGTTTACAATGGGCACCACCGAAGCGCCCAACGATGCCAACGCTGGAAAACTCACCGGCGCGATATCCGGCAGCGCGCGTCGGCAGGTGTCGATTGCGGGCTACTGGCTGTGCGAGCGCGAGGTGTCGAACTACGATTATCGCATGTATGTGGAGGATATTCGCGAGCGCTTCGGCGAGGATTCTGCCACCACCATCATGCCCGACACCAGCGTTTGGGACAATGACACCATCATGAGCCCGCATATGGCTGGTACGTACTTTTCTCACCCGGCCTTCGACAACTACCCGGTGGTGGGCGTGAGCTACTGGCAGGCCAACGCCTACTGCGTGTGGCTCAGCGAGCAGCTCATCAGCTTTTTGAATGCCGAAGGAGAAGACACCACCGGCGTGCCCAACTTTCGCCTGCCTACCGAGGCCGAGTGGGAAGCCGCCGCCAGCATGAAACCCGCCAGCTGGGGCGAAGACCTCAGCCAACCGGAGTTTGCCACCGAAAACGGTCTGCCCCGCCGCGACAAAGACCTGGAGCTGCACCTGAACTGCGGCGGCACGCAGGACGCCACCGGCTATTTCGTGCTCAGCTATTACGACGACGGCTTCTACGAAACCGCGCCCCACGATGCCTTTGCACCCAACGTAGCGGGTATTCGTCACCTGAGCGGCAACGTCGCGGAGTGGTGCGTAGATGTCTACAAGCCGATAAAAGCGAGCAGTTTTTCCGAGGGCAACAAAATCATGCGGGGCATCGAGCGCCTTTACCGCAACCTGCAAACCGCTGATAACGAGAAGGTCGTAAAAGGCGGCGCCTGGACGAACCCGCTCGGTGCGCTGCGGGTGGGGCTGCGGCAGTCGGTACCGGCCACCACGCAGTCGGTGCGCATCGGTTTCCGGGTGGCCATGACGAGCACCAACCCTCAGCCGGTGACGAATTACTGAGACTTCTGCCTCTTCCGCACACGGTGCACTTGCAGCGCCAGCTTGATGGCCTCCAGCGTGCTGGCGGTGTCGGCGATGCCCTTGCCGGCGATGTCGTAGGCCGTGCCGTGGTCGGGCGAGGTGCGGATGATAGGCATGCCGGCGGTGTAGTTCACGCCCGCGCCTTTCGTGATATGCTTGAACGGAATAAGGCCCTGGTCGTGGTACATCGCCAGGGTCGCGTCGTAACGGCGGTAGGCGTCGTGCACGAAAAAGCCATCTGCAGCAAACGGGCCAACGACCCGTATGTTTTGGTTGCGTGCCATTTCCATGGCCGGCTCAATGATCGTCTGCTCTTCGATGCCCAGCAGACCGCCGTCGCCGGCGTGGGGGTTCAGGCCGAGCAGCGCAATCACAGGGTGCTGGATGCCGAAATCTTGCTGCAGCACCTGCATCAACAAATCGAGCTTGCGCAAGATGAGCACCCGCGAGAGGCGCTGCGAAACCAGCTCGAGGGGGATATGCGCAGTGGCGAGCGTCAGGCGAAACTCGCCGTACACGAACAGCATCAGGTTGTCTTCTACCCCGAATCGCTCTGCCAGGTATTCCGTGTGCCCGGGAAACTTGAAGCCTTCTTGTTGAATCACGAGTTTGTTGATGGGCAGCGTTACGATGGCATCCAGTTGCTCGGCACGCAGGCCGCGCACGGCGGCTTCCAGCGATTCAAACGCGACTTTGCCGGCCGTGGGGTCGGCTGTGCCGGGCTCGGGGGTGTAGTCGGTGGGGGTGGCGACGAGGTTAAGCTGCGCCGGCTCGGCGTGCTCGATGCTGGGCACCAGCGTGGGGCGGTGCTTGAGCTTCAGGCGCTCGGCGTAGTCGGTGAGCACCGCTTCAGGCGCGAAGACGATGGGGATGCACTCGCTGTATAGCTCCGGCTGGGCAAACAGCCGGAGGATGATCTCGGCACCAATGCCGTTGGGGTCGCCGAGGGTGAGGCCGAGCTTGGGCAAGTCTTGCATGGCAGCAGATTTTCAGGAACAACAGCCTCTGGTGGTGGATGGTTTAGTCATAAATTGCTTTTAGTACCTCCTCCGGGAGCCTATCGTCAAAGTTATCTGCAACCCAAATTTTCTCTTTCAGCTAACTGTGTGGGCGACCGCCAGATTGTGTTTTCGGTGATGGAGTTTCTTGGTAAATAATAAATCCATCATCTTCACGCTGAATACGAATCGACTCACCGGTCACCATCTCCTCAATCAGCCGCTCGATTTCGGCTTTCGCTTCTTCGAGGCTATACGTGCGGGTCGTTTTCTCGGTGCTCATGGGCTTCGGAATGGCGTGGGCAGTAGGCGTGATTTAGGACTGCTCTTCAATAATAACGCAAATTCGGGTAAGAACGGTGCGGATAAGCCGTTGATAAGCCTCCTAGGCATGTCTTATTTAAGTGTGAGTGCTGACTCATTCAACCAACGCATGGGCACTCATGATATACTTAAAGTGGGCAGAATAGTTTACTACGGTTCACTATATTGGCATCAATAAGCATCATAATGCCTCAAATATGTCGCTCACATGATTCCAAAGCTCACAGACCAAGGTTTGTTACCACCTTTTGATGGAGAGATATACTCAAGAGTGGATAGTCCCTACCCAGTCGATATCCTTGAGTTGTGTCGGGGCTTTGCCTTTTCTGAGAAGAGAGTTCAGTTGCTACTGAACCTGATCAGATTTCGACGTGAGCTTGTTTCCAGAGGCCTTAAAAGTGGATTTCAATGGGTCGCAGGGAGCCTGCTTGAAGACACTCAATTAAGAGACCAGATTGAGCCTAACGATATTGATGTTGTTACTTTCATGCCTTTACCTGACAAAAACCTAGAGCAGAACTTTACCGACTTCCCCGCTGTAATCGATAATAGAGCTTCGCTAAGGGATTTTCAATTAGATCACTACCTGGTGCTGCTGGATGATCGTTATGCTGACGATCCAAGAAAGCGTTTAGTAGACGATACCAGGTATTTTTGTCAGTTATTTTCGCACACTAGGCAAGGTCTATGGAAGGGTCTGCTTGAAGTATCATTGTTTACTCCGGATACTGACAGAGCCGCTTTTGAGTATCTTCAAAGCCTTACTGCTTAATTCAGTGAAATACACACGCTCACAGATCGAAAGCCAATTAGAAGACTTACGCCGGATGCTTCAACAGTCTGACAGGCATCCCTTGCAGCAGCTATCGTTGAAGAATCGCGTGCTTTTTCTTGAAGAGCAATTGGCTTCCTTACCACTTAAACGGGCAGACACTTCCTCAGCCAAACATCTGGACCTCTTGTTCACAGGAATACCTACGCTAGGGCACGGAATTGACCTCGCTTTTCTTGGGGAAGCCTTAAAAAACTTTCAGAATGTATACAGAAAGGAGTTTACACACAACTACGATATAGAAAGTCTCAAAAGACTTCCTTCAGGTGCGGCTAAGTTAGAAGTAGAAGGTACTGTTCGTGGTTCGTTTGGTGTCCGTTTGAAACCTCTAGAGCTTCAGTTATCGCTTTTTGAATCAGATAGTTTTGGGCAAACATTAAAGCGCATTGCCAATCTATTTACAGCTCTAAAAAGCGGGGAGGAGGCTTTTCATCACGCATTAGATGAAGTCTCTTTCGACACGGTTGCAGCTGCTAGAGATTTCGTTAAGCACCTGAAGCAAAATAATGCTGGATTAAAGCTGGCTAATGATGTCTTTAGACTTCGGTTAAATTCAGAAGAAATCGCCCACGCGTCAACATTGACGGATACTTCCAAAGAACTCGTCAAATCTATTGTTGTGGAGTGTACTTTTAAGGGATTATTGGTTGACTCAAGAAATTTTGAGCTATTTGATCGCAATAATCAAAAAATTAAAGGGCAGGTTGATACAGAACTAACGGAGGCGCAGCTTCAGAGCTACAATGAGTTGACAAACCAAAGGTGTGAGGCAACGCTGAAGAAGACAACTTTAGTTTTCCCAGGAGGCAAAGAAAAGACCCACTACACTTTACTTAGGCTGTTACCTGAGAATACTCTTTCACAAGGTTAAGAAAGCTAGCATCGATCAATCAACTCAAGCACGTATTTACATATTTGTTTGATTTCTTATGCGCCTGTCCGTCGTCATCGTCAACTACAACGTCCGCAACTTTCTGGCGCAGGCCCTGCGTGCCGTAGAGGCCGCCGTGCAGGGCTTGGAGGCCGAGGTGTGGGTGGTCGACAACAACTCCGTCGATGGCAGCGTGGCGATGCTACGCGAGGATTTCCCATGGGTGAAGCTGATCGCCAATACTGACAACGTGGGCTTTGCGCGCGCCAACAACCAGGCGATTCGTGAGGCCAGTGGCGATTACGTGCTGCTGCTCAACCCCGACACCATCGTGCAGGAAGACACCTTCCGTCAGGTCGTCGAGTTCATGGACAACACCCCCGATGCCGGCGCGCTGGGTGTGCGCATGTACGACGGCGAGGGCAACTTTTTGCCCGAAAGCAAACGCGCCCTACCCACCCCGGCCGTGGCGTTCTACAAGATGTTCGGGCTCAGCAAGCTCTTCCCGAACAGCAAGCGTTTCGGGCGCTACCACCTGACCTACCTCGACGAGCACGAGACCCACGAAGTGGAGGTGCTATCGGGTGCGTTTATGCTGCTGCGGCGCGATTTGCTGCTGCAAGTCGGCATGCTCGACGAGACCTACTTCATGTATGGCGAGGACATCGACCTGAGCTACGAAGTCACCAAAGCCGGCTACAAGAACTACTACTACGCCGGTACACAGATCATCCACTACAAAGGCGAGAGCACGAAAAAGGGCTCGCTGAACTACGTGACGGTCTTCTACAATGCGATGCTCATCTTCGTGCGCAAGCACTTTTCGAAGGGCCGGCCGAGCATGATGATCCTGCTGATCAAGTTCGCGATTTACTTCAGGGCGGGGCTGGCGATGGTGCGGCGGCTCTTTCAGCGGATGCTCCTGCCGGCGGCTGAGGGCCTCGCAATTGCGGGCGTGACGTATGGGCTCAGCTTGCTCTGGTTGCAGCTGGAGCCAAAAGCCGTGCCCCAGTATTTCTATTGGGGGATCGTCCCGGGCTATGCACTCATCTACGTGCTGGGTCTGGCGCTTAGCCGGTCGTACAATCGGCCGTATCGCTTGCGGCAGCTCTTCTCAGGTATCAGTGGGGCGTTTCTGGTGATCGTGTTGCTGACGTTTCTGATCAAGCCGCTGAACATTTCGCGGGTCATCTTACTGCTGTCGGCGGGCGGGGCGTTCAGCGTGAGCGTGTTGTTGCGTGGCCTATTGAACTGGCGACGCAGTGGCAGCGCGTTTGTCGACGAGAAGCTACGGCCCCGCCTCGCGATTGTGGGTGAAGCCGACGAGGTGCAGCGCGTGCAGGCGTTGCTAAACGACGAGGTGCTCTACAACGCCGAGCTTGTCGGCTTTGTGCTCCCCGACCGCCGACCGACGGGCGAAGAGCTCGAGGCGCGCTTTCCGGCCCTGGGCAACTTTGCGCAACTCGAAGAAATCTTGCGCTTTTACCGCATCGACGAGCTGGTGTTCTGCAACGCCAGCCTCAGCACCCAACGGATCATCGACGAGATGATTCGCCTGCGTCGCAATCGCCTGCAGTTCAAGATCGTACCGCCCGGGGCGAACTACCTCGTGGGCCCCAACATCATCCTGACCGGTTTGGGCCTACGCGAACGCCTGCAGGACCTCCGCAGCCCGGCCCAGCGCTTCAAAAAGGCGTTGCTGGATTACGGGCTCTCGTTCGTGCTGCTGCTGCTTTTCCCGCTGCTGTTTTGGCTGTATCGCCAGCCAGCAACGGCATTGAGTGGTCTGCTGAAAGTGCTGGCCGGCCAGCGCCACCTGGTCGGGTATGTCGATGACGAGCACCCAGACCTGCCGCC
>CAZTEZ010000071.1:0-571 GCA_964611815.1 uncultured Bacteroidia bacterium
ATCCGCGAGAGATTCCGGTCTCGGTGTTTGCTGACAACAACCGCCCACTGTGCGGCGAGCCCGGACAGCTGTTCGCTACCGGTACTTATGGGCTGGAAGACATTTTCGAACGCACGTTGTCGCCTGGCACCTGGGATAACATCGAAAACGGTGCGATTGAAGACCGCTGCGGCGTTCAGGCCGGTAGCACTGGTGCGCTTATTTTCCCTGCTGACGGCGTTTCCGGCTCGGTTCGCGAAGCTGAAACAGTGGACTTAGACGCGACCGACTGCTACAGTATTAACTGGTGTATCTTCTTTGCAGACGGCGGAACGGGATGCGACCCTATGGACAATGGCGATGATATCGAATTGGAGTATTCAACCAATGGTGGCACGACCTGGAACACGCTCACCGTGATGACCGACGCGCAATACGGCACGGCGGGTTGGACTTGCCTGAGCGAGAACCTACCGAGTGCTGCGCAGACCGCCAATACGCGCTTCAGATTCGAGCAAATCGGTAGTACGAGTAGCACCGGTGACGTTTGGGCGATTGATAACTTCGGTGTAGAGTGCGCGGATGACGCGGC
>CAZTEZ010000071.1:581-3193 GCA_964611815.1 uncultured Bacteroidia bacterium
CAGTTCACTGGACAATCCTTCTGTGAGCGATCCCAGTTTCGATGGCGTTTCAGCAAGCACCCTCTTCGAGGTGACAGTAACTGATGCTGCTAACCCGGCTTGTTCGAACACGGCCACTATTACGATTGACCCACGCGATTTGCCACTGTCGATTTTTGCAGACAACACCTCGCCCATTTGCGGCGAGCCCACACGACTGCGCGGCACCGGTACGTATAGCATCATTGACGATTTTGACAACGGCCTCAACGACGGTGACTGGACAGCGCTTGAGGGTGGTTTGTTCTCAAGCACACTTTGCGATGGCACGCAAAGCGGTACAGGTAGGGCTATCTTCTTCCCCAATGGCTCGACGACCACCCGCGAACTGGAAACGGCTGACCGCGACTTGAGTAATTGCCAGGAGGTATCCTTCTGCTTGTACCTGGCCGACGGCAGCTCGGGATGCGACGCGATGGACGCCGGTGAGGCCATTGAACTGGAATATTCAGATGACGGCGGTACGACCTGGAACCCGATTTCTATATACGATGAAGCGGTTTACGGCAATGCCACCTGGACGTGCTTCGACGAGGCGCTGCCCGCCGGTGCCCAGGCTGCCGGCACCCGACTGCGACTGAACCACACTGGAGGCATCTTTAGCTCTGGGGATGAGTGGGCAGTAGACAACTTCTCGATTGAGTGCGCCGACAACGCCGGCTTGAGCTACTCCTGGAGCCCGACTGCCAACCTGAACTCAGGTATCATCAGCAGCCCGACCGTTACTGGAATCAGCTCGCCTACGACCTTCACGCTGAACGTTGAAAATCCGCTCTTCCCGGCCTGCAACGCCACAACGGATATCCTGATTGACGTGCAGCCGATACCGCTGGAGGTGCTCGCAGACGCCACGACCGTTTGCCAAGGCTCGCCAGTCAACCTGGAAGCCCGTGTGAACATCCCGCTGGCTCAGAGCGACTTCGACGACGGCACTTTGGGCGAGTTGATCGTTGACAATGACGAAGGGACGGTGGTTACACCCTGCGCCACGCTTGATGGCCTCGGAGCTGGGCCGGATGACCTCGTGCGACTGGGTACGAGTTCTGGCAACCGCTTTATCGAAACGAGCGATCAGGATATGACCGAGTGCGACCAGGTATCGTTCTGCTTCTTGTATTCTGATGCGAACGATTCGCCCTGCACCGGAGATGATGGCCCGCCAACAGATTTTGAGTCTCTGGACTTCGAGTATTCGACCAACGGTGGCACGACTTGGACCAGCATCGAGGACTTCGTCGCATCCGTCTACGCGCCAGGCACCTGGCACTGCGTCGACCGCACGATCCCACCTGGAGCTGCGACTGCCAATACGCGTTTCCGTTTCTATCAAGAGGGCGCAGACTTTAATAACGACGTGATTTATCTGGACGATATCGTCATCGGCGGCTGCCCGAGCACCAACCTGGAGTACACCTGGGCGCCAACGGCGAGCGTGGATTCAGACAGCACGGCCCTTACGACTGGCACTATCTTCTCTAGTACCAACTTTGTCGTAACGGTTGGCAACCCAGATTTGCCGGCTTGTGATGTGAATGACAACGTACTCGTTAACCTCGACCTCAGCGCCAGTGTTGATGCCAGTCCCGACGACCCGCCCTGCTTTGCAACGGGCGATGTGGTCTCGTTGGGGGCCGTCGGTACGGGTACACCTACAGGTTCGCAGGGCGATGACTTTGACAGCGGTAGTTTCGGTTCGTTCTGGGCGAGCACGGCTGGTGTGCAGATCGAAACGCCTTGCGTAGGACTCACGGGTGATTTCGGTGGCGACGATCTGGTAAATTTCGACGGCACAGGTACGCCCCGATTCATTGAGTCTGTCGATCTCGATGCTGCTTCCTGCACTGCTGTGGCGTTCAACTTCATCTACGCGAGTGGTGGTACGCCTTGCCCTGGTGATAATGCACCCGAATCCACCGATGTTATTGAACTGGAATATTCATTAGATGGCGGGTCTACATGGGTGCTGATTGAAGAGTTCATTCTTAGGACTTACCCCATCAACACTTTCCACACAATTTCTGAAGCTCTCCCACCAGCTGCACAAACCGCGAGCACGCGCTTCCGCATCATCCAGCCCAACCACTCCGGTAGCGGGTTTGACAATCTGTATGTCGATGATTTTGAGTTGACCTGTAGCGGTTCGCTCAGTTATGCCTGGGACCCGATAGTGGGCGTGGACGACCCCAATACTGCTAACACTGACTACACGATGCAGCCCGGCGACCAGGTGCTGACCGTGACCATGAGCGGTGCGCCCTGCACGGTGTCCGATACGGTGCTGCTCTCGAACTGTACGCCGCTGCCTGCCGAGCTGCTCAGCTTTGATGCCATTCGCAACGGCGAGGTGGTCGACCTGCACTGGAACACCCTACACGAGCGCGACCTGAGCCACTTTGTGCTACAGCGCGCCGATCAGCCAGACCGGGGCTTCCGTGACCTCGGCACCGTAGATGCTGCTAATGCTGAAAATGGCGCAGAGTACTACTTCCCGGACATGCAGCCGATGAGCGGCTTCAACTACTACCGCCTGAAGCAGTACGATATCGATGGCACGCTTCAGCTCTCGGACGTGC
>CAZTEZ010000071.1:3203-11876 GCA_964611815.1 uncultured Bacteroidia bacterium
CGCTTTACGTTCAGCGTGTACCCCGTGTCGGCGGACGAGGTGCTGAACCTCAATATCGCCCTGCAAAACGACGCGCAGCTCTCGCTGGTGGTGTACGACATCGTCGGTAAGCGCCTGATCGACAAGCGCCTGCGCCTGGACGCCGGCAGCTTCACACACAGCATCGACATCAGCACGCTGACCAGCGGTGCGTACTTCGTCAGCCTGACCACCGCCGACGGCCAGCGCCTCGTGAAGCGCTTCCTGAAAGATTAACACCCCGCTCTGCTCTTTTCACCTCAACTGAATTAGGAGCTCAGTTGAACGAAGAAAGCCGCGCTGCTGATGCAGTGCGGCTTTTCGTTGGTGAGCCATTTCGTACTCGCTCAGTCAACAGATTACTTTTTCAAAAAAAGAACAATCGATTCGCCTTTGTTTCTAATAACTTACCACCTAATTTAGCTGTTACTACACGCATTCTGAGGCTTGAAAGTTGCACTTCGTTTTCAACTTTACCCTCTATGAACTCCATGAAGTTTACCTCTTTTTCAGTCAATTTTGCAGGCGTTTTGCTCCTGCTGTTTAGTACCTGTTTTTCCCCCTCCGCACTTTCAGCACAGGATGCTAAGCGATCTAAAGACAACCCCAAAAACAATCGCTCGAATGTCAGTACGCTTTCCGACGAGTGCATCACCGAGCGCGAGGTCGTAGAAGCTCAGGCCTTATGGGGGCAGGGCATTGTGCGTATCGGCAAAGTATTCACCGACAAAGGTGACTATACGAAAGAAGCCGCTGATTTCATCCAAGAGATGTACGGCTACGATCTCGGCAGCGTGCTGTTCAAGCCAACCCTGGCTTCTACGAATCAATTCCGCCCAAGCTTTGATGCTGCATTGTCCTACTTCGTTGGCGGCAATCCGGCCTACGCCGAAGACAAAGGCTTTGCCATTGCGCCCTACACCAAAGTGAAGTTTAACAATATTGGCATCATCAATAACAGCTGCAGCATGGCTGTGGCGATGGGCAACTATTTCTTCACCGGTTTAGATGGCAAAGAGACCAAAGTGGAGTACACGTTTGCCTACGTGAAAGACCATGATGGCAAACTCCGCATCGTCGCCCATCAGTCTTCGTTGCCATACGCACCCAACGGCGAGTAAACCGCTGTTGTGACTGTTTTTTCGATCAAACGTTTACCCTCGGCGTTGGCTGCAATAGTTGTAGCTCAAAAGCGGCTATATTTACTCTTGCTGTTGCTTTTTGGTTCGGCAGGTGCCACCCAAGCTCAGCTGAATCCGGATAAGAATCAGCTGGGTGCTTGGTACAAGTACTTCTTTCAGAAAAAGTTCGAGAAGAGTCGTTTCGGTTTTCAGGGTGATGCCCAACTGCGGGTTTGGAATGCGTATAGCGACCTTGAGCAACTGCTCTTGCGTACAGGGGCGACCTACACGCCTCGAAATGCGCGCGTGACATTCACACTCGGGTATGCCAACGTTACAACGGGGGTCCCCGGTGATGATCGCGCTACTAGCTCGGAAAACCGTATCTACCAAGAGGTGCTGTTACCGCAAAAAGTGGGTCGCCGTTTTTTGCTGTCGCACCGCGCGCGCTATGAACAACGCTGGCTGGAGGGGCAGGACTTCCGGACACGCTACCGCTACAACCTGTTTGTGAATGTCCCGCTGAACGACACGACGCTCAGCAGAAAGGCGATTTACATTGCCTTCTACAACGAGATTTTCATTAACGGTCAAAGAGATATCGGCAATGGTAGAACCGTTGAGTTTTTTGACCGCAATCGCGTGTATCTGGGTTTGGGTTTTTGCATCAGGAACAATCTGCGTGTGCAAATGGCCTGGATGCGCCAAACGACCGATAACTGGGCCAAAAATCAGGCTCAGTTTAGTTTGCACCACAGTTTTTGATGCTTGCCGGAGCGCCATCGGTGACCAGCTTGCTTTGGTCACGATTCAATTCACTACCTTCGTGATAACACATAAACTGAACGTATGAAACGCACCGCCCCATTCACTTTCCTGTTGATGTTGCTGACACTTACAGCCGTCGCACAAGACCTCCCGCGCAAAAGCCCGAAGGCCAGCGTTGCGCAACGCATCGGCCTCACGGAAGTCAGCGTCGAATACGCGCGCCCTTCTGTGCAGGGACGTACCATTTGGGGCGAGCTGGTGGCCTATGGCGAGCTGTGGCGCACCGGTGCCAACGCCGCCACGGTCATCGAGTTCGAAGACGCGGCGTTCATCGAAGGCAATCTGGTGCCCGCTGGCAAGTACGCGCTGTTCACCATTCCCGGCAAAGACGAATTCAAGGTGATTCTGAACACCGAATGGGACCAGTGGGGCGCATACAACCGCGACCCTGAACTCGACCTGTTGAGCTTCAGTGTGCCGACTAAACAGACCGCGAAAACCGAGTTCCTCACCTTCGCCTTCGAAGACCTCGCTTACGACAACGCCCATCTGTGCATGGCCTGGGACGAGCTGAAGGTCTGCATGGAGATCAAGACACGCACTAACGCGTATGCGATGGCGGAGATCCAAAAGATGTTCGCAGAGGTCGAGGAGGGCGATTACAGCGCGCACATTCGCGCCATTCGCTTTGCAGCTGAAAACAAAGTGATGCTCGATGAGGCCACGAAGTGGGCCGAAACAGCCGTGGAAGTCAGCGGTGGCAAATACGACGCGTTGTATTACAGCGCGAGCCTGCTCGCCGCCAAAGGAGACTACGACACCGCGCTGAAGATGGGCGAAAAGACATTGGCCGCCATCCCCGAAGGCAACGAACGCTGGGTTGAATATGTGAAAAGCAATATGGCGGAGTGGCGCGAGAAGCAGTAAGTTGATTGCCACGCCCAAACGAAAAAAGCGCCCTTTTGGGCGCTTTTTTTGAATTGTGGAGGTGGTGGGAGTCGAACCCACGTCCGGTAAAGCTTGCTGCCGACCCTTCTACATGTTTATTCCGCTTCTTGGGTTTAACACTCGGGCTATTAAGCGAACCAAATACCCGTGCGCGAGTCACTGAGTGTTAAACCGGGCTTAGCGACGTCACCCAGTCGATTCTGTTTGGGTTGGTTAGACTACAGAATCTGCCACGAACAGACACGCGACAGTGTAGCCCTCTACAGGATAAGATCTACTTACGCTGCGAGACGATAGTTGTTGTTAGCAGTTATGCTAATGAATGGTCTGAATTTAGGTGCTGGCCACTCAACGCACCACATGCTTACGGTTTGCCACAACGCAATCCGTCAAGTCCTGGTCACCCCCATGTCAAAGATCGATTCGTAAATCGGGCGTCGGTCTGGGCTATCGTTTCCCTTGCGACACAGTAAAATTTACAACATACGTGCCAACTGAAAGATTCCGACACTTCGTCGGGTGCGCTGTCAAAAGGTGGGCTGCATTTGAGCCGAAACGCTAGGCTGGCAGGTCTCAGCCGTGCAAGAATCCACTGCTATTGCTGTAGAGCTGTAAAACTACACAAATGCGCTCAGAAACCGCCACCCCCGGGGTTGAGCGGTGCGCTTCCGCTGCCAAACGGGTCGCGATCGACCTCCACCCGCAGGTGGAGCACGATGTTGGGGTTCACCGGGTCGTTCGATTTCACCATGATCGTCTTATGCTGCTTGCCCGAACGCCCGCGCGAATCGAAGGTCGCTTCCACGTAAGCGCTTTCGCCGGGTTGCAGCTCTTCCTGGCTGGGGGCGGTGGCCGTGCAGCCACACGAGGCCTTCACGCGTTCGATCTTCAGCGGTTGGCCGCCCTTGTTCGTGAATTTGAATTGATGCGTCAGCTTTTCGCCAGAGATGATCGTACCACCGTCGAACTCCTCGGCTTCAAACTCGATGAATGGCATGGCCTTGCGCTCTTCCTCAGAGTAAATCCGCAGGAACTTGCCGTTGATGCGGATGCTCTTTTCGCTGTCCTCGGCCTCCTCGGTGTAGAACGTAATCACGTCGTCGATGGGCGCGTTGTTGGGTAGGTCAACTGCTTTCATCTTGGCCCCGTCAATCACGATTTCAATTTGCGTCTCCTCTCGTGGGTCGAGCGTAAAGAGCTTGGGCTCGAAGCTGTAATAGGGGTCGGCCTTCACGTCTTTCTTCAGTGTGATGGGCTTCATGCCGACGTTTTTCACGTAAAACGTGAGGGTCTTTTTCTCGTCAGACGAGATGTTGCCCAGGCTCAGTTTAGGCTGCTCGATGGCCAGGCTGCCGGTCGTTTTCAGATAGTTGATCTCCGTGAGTTGCGGGTTGGGGCGCACATCACCTTTGATGGTCAGCGTGATGGGCGTGCCACCGGCATCGTGACGCACGGTGATTGATTTCGTGAACTTCCCGACGCGCCCCTTCGAGCTGTACGCGACATCGATGCTGCCACGCTCGCCTGGGCCCACCTCGTCGGTGGTGTACTGCGGGGTGGTGCACCCGCAGGAGGCACGTACGCTAGTCAGCTTAACGGGTTTTTGTAGCGTGTTGCGAAACTCGAACGTGTGGGTGGGCTTGTCGCCCTCTCTGATTTCGCCAAAGTCGTGCAGCGTTTTGTCGAAGACAATCTGCGCGCGAACGCCCGTCGGCAGCGCCGCCAGGCTCGCAAATAGCAATACGATAGCAAGGGTGGTTACGGACGTTTTCATAGATACGAATGGTTTAGCACTACAGTAGCTGCACAAAATTACAAACTTTTCAACGCAAAATCGGTGCGCTTTCTTGTGAAGGGCGGTTGAATGCCTGCGCCTGCACAGCCATCAACCATCCGATTCTGCAGCAGCGACCTCATCCTCGTCCAGTTGCTCATCATCCTGGTCGGGGTAGGTGATGCGGCCGTGGTAGATGCTGAGCATCAGGCTCAGTACCTCGCGTTTGATTTTGTTCAGGTCGCGGAAGGTGATGCGCGCGTGCGCGAGTTGGTCGTCAACGACCTTGCCTTGCACGATACGCTCGACGAGCTGCTCGATCTTCTCTTTCGTCGGCTGCTTGATGGTGCGCGCGGCGGCTTCCACGGAGTCGGCGATCATTAGAATCGCTTCTTCCTTGGAGTTGGGGCGCGGGCCGGGGTAGCGGAAATCCTCTTCGATTTCCGGCTTCGCATCGGGGTGCTGCTTCAGGTGCTTCTGGTAGAAAAACTCGACGCGCGAGTTGCCGTGGTGCGTGCGTATGAAGTCGATGATCTCGGGTGGCAGACCGTGCTTTTTCGCCAGCTTTTCGCCTTCAGTGACGTGCGAGATAATCACCCGGGCAGATTCCAGCGCGCTGATCGTATTATGCGGGTTCTCCTCGGGCGTTGAATTTTCGATGAAGAACTCCGCGTTGGCGGTTTTGCCGATGTCGTGAAACAAAGCCCCGGCGTGCACCAGAATCGGGTTGGCGTTCACTTTTTTGGCAACACTCTCCGCGATGTTTGCCACCTGCAAGCTGTGTTGATACGTCCCCGGCGCTTTCACGGACATCTCTTTCAGCAGCGGGTGGTCGGTATCCATCAGTTCCATGTACGTCAGGTTGCTCGTCACTTTGAACACGCGCTCGAAGATGTAGATGAGCGGATAGGTGCCGAGCGTGAAGAAGACATTGAGCAGGATGAGCCCCAGGTTGTAGTAGTTGATTTTCAGGATGTCGCCACTCAAATATAAGTTGTAACCCAGGTAGGTGATGGTATAAACGAGCAGCAGATAACCCGAGACCACAAAGAACTGCCCACGGTTGCGCAAGAACGTGAGGTTGAAGACCGCGAAAGACCCGGCCGTGGCATGCACCAGGAAGAACTCGAAGTTGTTCTGAACGGCCATACTCAGCACCAGCGCCGCGAGGATGTTCGAGAAAAAGCCGGTGCGGTCGTCGAAGAATACGGTCGTGAGAATGGCCACCATCGAGAGCGGCACCGCCAGCGAGGGGTCCAGGGCGTAGGCTGAGGCGACGTCTTCGGTCAGATACAGCACCAGTATGCCCAGCCCAATGACGCTGAAGTAGATGAGAAACAGCAGGAAGAGCTGGCGCACGCGGTAGTAAATCTGCTGGCGGTTGATGCGCAGGAACTGTAAGATAATCAGTGTCAGCAGCGTGATGACAGCCATTTGCCCGCCGAAGCGCAGCCATACGTTCGTGTTTTCGCTGCGTTCGTTTAGCGCTTCGTTGAGCGAGTCGATTTGCCGGGCAGCATTGGGCGTCACGACTTGCTTGTACTGCACGATCACCTCGCCTTTTTCAATAATACCGAAGTAGGGATTGACGCGCTGCTCGGCGATTTCGCGCTCCTCGTTATACAGCTGGCCGTTGAAGCGATAGTTGGGCGTGGCGATGTCGATGAGCAGCTGCGAGACCAGCTCCTGCATTTCCTCGCTCAGGTTCTGGGTGTAGCGCTGGATGACACGCAGCGCCTTCTCGCCGTCGGTTAGCTGGCGGGCCTCCACCATGCGCTCACTGGAAGGGGTGTTGCGCAGCGAGACGAAAGGGTTTTTGATATCGCTGATGCTGCGATCGATGTAAGGCTGGGTGTAGATTTCGTCGATGGCCCGAAGGGTGGTTTGCTCCAGGGCTTGCAGGTTGGCCTCGCCCTGCCAAATGGCGTTCAGCTGCGCCAGGTCGGGCGTCGGCGACAGCTTTTCGGCATTAGCGCGCGCCAGTGGCTTCACTTTCGACCAGTCGGTGCGGCTCTTGGTACGCAGCTTGTTTTGCACCTCGCGCAGCTCCTCGAAATACGCTTTGGCCTTTTCGCGACGCGTCTGCACGTGGTTTTCGACCTGCAAGAACACGAGCGGTACCTCGTCTTTGGCCTCGCGCACCTGGCGTTGGTACTCGTTCGTTGGCTTGAGTACCGGGAAATCGAAGGGCGCTTTCAGGGCGGCCAGCTCCCAGGCCTTGCCCAGGTTGTATTTAATCAGCGACACCGACGAGCGTGGCAGGATGATCGTGGTGAGGATGATAAACACCGCCGCAATCATAATCCGCCCGAGATCGCGGTTGCGATTCGCGATTCTTACCGGGTTGATCGTGATTTTGCGGTTGTTCTTTTTGGCCATATCCTAAGCAGATGTGCGCTTAAATCTACGATTTTAAGTGCAGCCTCAGGCAGCGGCGGCTCAAAAGCCGTGTGTTGGTGCGATTCGATAATCCACGCGCAATTCGTTAAATTCGTTCGCGCAACATTTTCAGTGCTGATAGAGTTATTCCACTGAACACACGCCAACCCTCATTCTAACGCACACTATTTCCTGACACTATGCAAGATGTATTCATCGTAGGTTACAAACGCACCCCCGTCGGTGCCTTCCTGGGCGCACTTTCTGGCCTTTCGGCTACTGATTTGGGCAGCATCGCTGTGAAAGCCGCGCTCGAAGATGCGAACGTGAGCGCCGAGCACGTCCAGGAGCTGTATTTCGGTAACGTCATCAGTGCCAACCTCGGCCAGGCGCCAGCACGTCAGGTGGCGCGCGGTGCCGGATTGCCCAGCACCATTCCCGTTTCGATTATCAACAAAGTGTGTGCCTCGGGTGCCAAGGCCATCATGCTAGGCTCTCAGACGATCCGTTTGGGCGATGCTGACGTCATCGTCGCCGGTGGCATGGAGTCGATGAGTAACATTCCGCACTACGTCACACACCACCGCACGGGCTTTAAGTACGGGAACCAGGAGCTGCTGGACGGTATCGTCCGCGACGGGCTTCAGGACATCTACGAAAAAGTGATGATGGGCGAGGCCGGAGAGCGCACCGCCGACAAGTTCGGCTTCTCGCGCGAGGAGCAAGACGAGTACGCCATCCAGAGCTACAAGCGTGCCGAGGCGGCTGCCGACAAGTTGAAGACAGAAATCACGCCCGTGACGCTGAAAACCCGCAAAGGCGAGGTCGTGGTCGACGCCGACGAAGAACCCCAACGCGTGCGTTACGACAAAATCCCGAAGCTGCGCACGGCCTTCCGCAAAGAGGGCACGATTACGGCAGCCAACGCGTCTAAGCTCAACGACGGCGCTGCGGCGCTGGTACTGGTCTCTGAGAAGTTCCTGAAGGAACACAACCTCAAGCCCATCGCCCGTGTGGCCAGCTGGGCCGATGCCGCGCGCGAGCCCATGGAATTCACGATCGCCCCGGCCGATGCGCTGCCCAAGGCCGTCGAGAAAGCCGGTATCAGCAAGGACCAGCTCGACACCGTGGAAATCAACGAGGCCTTCTCGGTGGTTGCTATGGCTAACACGAAGATTCTGGAGCTCGACCCGGCTAAGGTGAACCCCATCGGTGGTGCCGTATCGCTGGGCCACCCGCTGGGTTGCAGCGGTGCGCGTATCGCCGGTTCGGCGCTCACGCAGCTGCGTCATGAGGGCGGCAAGTACGGTGCGCTGGGCATCTGCAACGGTGGCGGCGGCGCTTCTGCCATCGTGTTCGAGAACCTTGTCGACGCGTAATTAGCAGCTGATTGATGACTGAAAACCCACACGACCAACCCGTGTTGCTGACCGGTGGCACGGGTTTTTTAGGCACCTACCTTATACCCCGGCTCGTGGAGGCGGGCTACGACCTCTACGCAAGCCGGCCTCGCGTCCTGTGGCACATCATCCTGCCGCTGGTGAAGCCGGGCTTCATCGCGGGCTCGATCCTCGTCTTCATCCCCGCCATCGGCGCCTATGTCACGCCGCGGATCCTTGGCGGCGGGCGCACGATGATGATGGGCAACCTCATCGGGCTGCAGTT
>CAZTEZ010000072.1:0-11863 GCA_964611815.1 uncultured Bacteroidia bacterium
CCACGACGCTGCTGACCCGCGCCGATGCCTTGCAGCCCAACTCTGCCGACATCGCCATTGCGCTCGGTAAAGTGTGGGAAGCACAAAACATTCTGGAGTCGGCCCGCAGCAACTACAAAAACGCCGTGGAACTGCAACCGACCAACCCCCGGGCGGTGTACAACCTCGGTCGTCTGCAGATCAAACTGCAGGAGTATCAGGCCGGTCAGGACAACCTGATTAAAGCCAAAGAGCTGGACTCCGATTACGCGCCCACCTACAAAGAGCTCGCTGACCTGTACTTCAAGGCCCAGGAGTTTGGCGCTGCCAAGAAAGAGCTGGAGGCCTACCGCGACAAAATCGTTGAGCAGGGCGGCGATGCGACTTACGCCAACGTGCGCTACGCCACGGCGCTATACCTCATCAAGAAGTACGACGACGCCGTTACGGCTTTCGAAGGCGTGATGAAAGACAGCTCTAACTTCGTTATCCAGCGTCTGTACTCATACTCGCTGGCCGAAACTGAGCAATACGACAAGGCCAAGCCGGCCATCGACAAGTTCTTCACGATGGTGCCCGAGGACATGATCATCGCGAAAGATTATGCTTACAAAGGCCGCATCTACTACAACACGGGTAACCTCGATGAGGCCATCAAAGCCTACGACAAAGCCATCGAAATGGAAGCCCCCGTGCAGGGCATGTACAAAGACCTGTACGAGATTTACCAGGAAAAAGAAGACTACGACAAGGCAATCGGCTACCTCGAAAAGGAGTACGAGCAAACCGGCAGCCTGAACGACCTCTTCAAAATCGGCTTCAATTACTACCGCTATGTCGAGGACTACGACAAAGCTGACGAGACTTTCGCGAAGCTGATCGAGAAAGTGCCGAACCTCGAAACCGCTTACTACTACCGCGCCAAAGCACGCTACGCAGCTGAGGTGAAAGACTCGACCAAAGCGGGCTACTCAGAGCCGGTGATGATCGAGCTCATCGACCTCATCGACGAGCAAGTGGAGGCTGGCGACCTTTCGGAAGACAAAGCCAACAAGCACCTGGAGTTTGCGTACCAGTACCTGGCCGTGCGCTACTACCAGTCGAGCCGCGACGGCAAAGCCAAAACGGCCCTGCAAGAACTCGAAAAGCTGGATCCCGAGAACAAGATCGTCGAGCAGCTGCTTCCGCCCCTGCGCGATGAAGAGGCGGTCGACATCCACGCGGAGGATGACGATGACGATGAAGAGGGCGACGAGGACTAAGCCTCAGTATCGGATACCAACATGATAAACGCCCGCAGCATCAGTGCTGCGGGCGTTTCTTTTTCGTAGCGAATATTGAAGGAACAGGCAGAGGGTTAGCCGAAATCGACTAAATCCCGAATCTGCTCGGCAAGGCCCTCCGCGGCGTGGCCGGCGGCGCTCGCAAAATCTTCGCCGCCCGAGGCGAAGATGATGCTGCGGCTGCTGTTGATCAGCAGGTTGAAGTTCGGGCCCAGGCCGTTTTCTAGCACCCCCTTCAAATCGCCGCCCTGTGCGCCAATGCCCGGCACCAGCAGCCAGGCGTCGGGTGCCAGTTCGCGCACCCGCGCAAAGTCTTCGGGGCGCGTAGCACCTACGACGAACCCGATTTCGGCCTCGCCGATCATTTGGCCCATGCTCGTAATGACGCGCTCCCAAAGCGGCGGGTCGCCCTGTAGCTCATAGTCCTGCGCGCCGGGGTTGGAGGTCAGCGCAAGCACAAAGAGCAGCTTGTTCTTGTAGCCCAAGTACGGCTCTACGGTATCGCGGCCCATATAGGGCGACAGGGTGATTGCGTCAGCTTCCATGCGCTTGAAAAACGCCTTCGCGTATTGCTTGGCCGTGTTGCCGATGTCGCCCCGCTTGGCATCGGCCACCACAAACGCCCGCTCGCCGATGTAGCTGATCGTCTCTTCCAGGGTTCGCCACCCCGCATAGCCAAGCGTTTCGTAAAACGCCAAGTTGGGCTTGTAGGCCACGGCATGGGGCAGCGTGGCATCGATGATGGCTTTGTTGAAGGCCAACACCCCCTCAGCCGAGCGCGGCAGGTGCTCGGGCAGGCGATGGAGGTCGGCATCGAGGCCCACACAGAGCAGGCTTTTCTTCTGGCGTATGTGCGCCAGCAGTTCATCAGGCGATTGCATGCGCCAAAACTACGCTTTGACGCTGTCATTTGTGGATTCATACGCAATAATTATCTATATTAGTACACCGTTAACTCAAAATGACCTATGTACCGATTCGCTACTTTACTCGTGCTTTTGGCACTTCTACCTATCACGCTCTTCGCTCAAAGCAGCCTGTGTGACGGCTCGCGTTTTTTCTATGAAATGGGCGAGGTGGACGACCTTGAAATCACCACCGATGTTGTATATGGTGGCAATACACGTGGCAACGGGGACTTCCAGGATTTGGCGATGGACATCTACGAACCGCCCGCAGACATGGCCACCAACCGCCCGCTGATCATCCTGGCACATGGTGGCAGTTTCATCGGCGGCACCCGCACACAATTTGAAATCACTCAGTTCTGTGAATCGATGGCACAGAGGGGCTATGTCACGGCGACGATTTCCTATCGACTGCAGCCGTTGTTGTTGTTTAACTCTGCCGATAGCGCCATCGCTTCCGTCGCCCGTGCGATGCACGATATGAAAGCGGCGGTGCGCTTTTTCAAAAAAGATGTTGCCGAAAACGGTAACACCTATGGTGTCGACACCAACTACATCTTTGTCGGTGGCAGCTCGGCTGGTGCTGTAGCGGCCTTGCACCTAGGCTATGTCGACGACAAAGCTGAATTTAATGAGTACACCGACCTGACGGACCCGGATCTCTTTGATCGCCTAGGCGGACTAGAAGGTAACAGTGGCAACCCGGGCTACAGCTCGCAGGTGCAGGGTGTGATCAACCTTTGTGGCGCGCTGGGCATGAAAGGCTGGATTGACAACCCGGATGTGCCCACGATCAGCATGCACGGCACAGAAGATAACACCGTGCCGTACGGCGACGGTGCATTTGAGCTGCCCCCCTTCATCTCAGTCCCCTTAGCTGGCAGTGGGGTGCTGGACTCTGTTGCGGATGCAAACGGTGTCGACCACGAGCTCTGGACGTGGTTTGGCCAGGGGCACGTGCCTTACGTCAACTCGAGCACACCTGAAGTGTACGCGGATTCGGTGACGCGCTTTCTGAGCGTGCACATGTACGACTGGGTGTGCGATGAGCCCGCACCCGAGCCCTTCATCACCACTTCTGTCAGCGAGCAGCTCGCCGACAACCTGCAGCTCTACCCCAACCCGGCCAGCGATGTGCTCAACATCAAGCGCCCGGCTGGCATCACGGCCGTCGACGTGCGCTTTTACGACAGCGTGGGTCAGCTCGTATTGGAGCGCCCCGCCGTGCAAGCCGACCAACTGTGGCTACCCCGCGCGCAAATGCCTGCTGGTCTGTATATCGTCGAAGTCAGTGTACAGGACACGCGCGTGCAGCACAAGATTGTGCTGGAGTGAGTTAGTTTTGAACCAAGATTTTCAAGATTAGAACAGGATTTACAGGATTTTTTGATGCTGAGCTTGTTGATGCAGCGACTGTCGTTGTAAGATTGTCGAAGGCGGACGATATGTAGACTGCTTACTCCTGACAATCCCGTCCTAATCCTGAAAATCCTGGTTCTTCATATGCAACTCATCGACACCCACGCGCACCTGTTCAGCACTAAATTCAGCGAAGACCGCGAAGAAATGCTCTCGCGTGCAGCCGAGGTGTGCGAGCACGTCTTTCTGCCGAATATCGACCTCGACACCATCGCTGACATGAATGCGCTGGCCGATGCGCACCCCGACTTCCTGCACCCGATGATCGGCATTCATCCTTCGCACGTCGAAAAGGACTACCAGCGCGGCACCCGCCGCGTGGAAGAAGAGCTGGCCAGCGGCCGGCGCTACTACGGTATCGGCGAAACGGGTATCGATCTCTACTGGGATAAATCGACCCTGCCCGAGCAGCAGGCTTCTTTGCGCACGCATGCGGCCATCGCCCGCGAGGCCAACTTACCGCTGATTCTGCACGCCCGCGAGGCCTTCGACGAGGTGTACGAGATCGTCAGTGAATACCAGGACGGGCGCTTGAAGGGCATCTTCCATTGCTTCACCGAAAGCACCGCGCACGCCCGCAAGGTGCAGGACGTGGGCTTTCACATCGGCCTCGGCGGTGTGCTGACGTTCAAAAACGCGGGACTGAAAGACGAGATCGCGCCGCTCGACCATGATTTCGTCGTCCTGGAGACCGACGCGCCCTACCTCGCGCCCCACCCCAATCGCGGCAAGCGCAACGAAACGAGCTACATCCAATACGTCGCCGAGCACCTGGCCGAGGCCTGGGGCCTGAGTTACGACGAGGTGGCGGAGATCACTAACGCGAACGCGCGGCAGTTGTTTGGAGTGTGATAAAACCAGTATCGAAAACTCAACAACAATGAAAACGGCTCGTCATCTCGAGCGTAGCCGAGAGATCCGAGACAATAGGTTGGGTAGTGATTTAGGATGTATTTAGCTCGGGTGTCTCGATTTCGCTCGACACGACGAAATTATTCTGCTTAAGATTTACAGTTTATAATGACGGTTAGCTTACGCTCCCTTTTTCCGAATATAAATCACCTTCTCGATCTCCGCGCAGAGCGTGCCGTGTTTGTCGTGCAGTTGCACGGTGAAGCTGCGGTCGATGCTGCGGGCGTTGTCGGCGGCGGTTATGATCTCACTGATCGTCGCCTCATCTAGCAGGAAGCGCGTGTAGAGGCGCGATTGCCCCGGCTTTTTGAACTTGATCGTCGCGGCCTTGTCCCACACGATGTAGCCTTTGCCCAGGATTTTCATCAGCATCAGCATATACACCGGATCGATGCTGGAGTAGATGCTGCCGCCGAAAATAGTGCCCACGTAGTTGCGCGTGAAGATGTTCAGCGGCAACTGCACCTGGATTTCGTGCCAGTCGGCGGAGATGAACGAGATCCACCCGCCTGTGCCGCGGTAAACCGGCCACAGGTTCATCAGCGATTTGAACACACGGGTGCGAAACGAACTGCGGCGGTCGGTGGGGTAAAAAGGCATGAGAAAGGGCAGCTGATTGAGAAGCTGCCCTGTTAATCAAATTGGCGGGCCAGGGGTTCCGATTTTACGCCCCCGCCTTCTGCTTGGCCACGCGTTTGCGCTCGTTGGGGTCAAGATGCACTTTCCGCAGACGGATGTGATTCGGCGTGACCTCCACGTACTCATCGCCCTCGATGAACTCGAGGTACTGTTCGAGCGAGAGGCGCAGAGGCGGTGCGAACAACACGGCATCATCTGAGCCGGCGGCGCGGACGTTCGTCAGATGCTTGCCTTTCTGCAGGTTGACGGTCAGCTCCTCCTGCTTGGGCGTCTTGCCGACGATCTGGCCGCCGTAGACTTCCTCGTTGGCTTCGACCATAAACACACCGCGATCGGCGAGTTTGAACATCGCAAACGGCACAGCTTGGCCCTGCCCCTGCGAAATCATCAGCCCGTGCCCACGTGAAGGCAGCTCGCCTTTGAACGGCTGGTACTCTTTGAAGCGGTGGGCGATGATGGCCTCGCCTTTTGAGGCGGTCAATAGGTCGGTACGCAGACCAATGAGCCCGCGCGAGGGAATCTCGAACTCGATATGCTGCACGTCACCCTTGGGTGCCATGACAGTCATTTCACCTTTGCGCTGGGTCACGAGGTCAATCACGCCGCCCGAGAACTCCTCCGGCACGTCGACGACCAACTCCTCAATGGGCTCGTGGCGGGTGCCGTCAATCTCTTTGAAAAGCACCTGCGGCTGGCCAACGGCTAGTTCGTAGCCCTCGCGGCGCATGGTCTCGACGAGCACGGCGATGTGCAATACGCCACGGCCGTACACCAGAAACTTATCGGGACTGGCCGTCTCCTCAACTTTCAGCGCCAGGTTGCGCTCGGTCTCTTTCATCAAACGGTCGCGCAGCTGGCGAGAGGTGACGAATTTGCCGTCCTGACCATAAAACGGCGAGTCGTTAACAGTGAAGAGCATGCTGATGGTCGGCTCTTCGATGGCGATTGGCGGCAGGGCCTCGGGCTGGTCTTTGTCGGCGATGGTGTCGCCAATTTCGAAGCCTTCGAGACCGACAACTGCGCAAATATCACCGCAGGGCACTTCGCTGACCTGTTTGCGGCCGAGGTTCTCGAACACGTACAATTCTTTAACGGTATGGTTCTCCTGGGTGCCGTCGCGCTTGATGACCTTCACTTTCTGGCCCTCTTTCAGCGTGCCACGCGAAACTTTGCCGATGGCAATGCGGCCGACGAAGTTGCTGTAATCGAGGCTGGTGATTTGCATCTGCAGCGGGCCATCGACGACGGGCGCTTCGGGTACATGCTCTAGCACTTTGTCGAGCAAGGGGAAGATGTTGTCGGTAGGCTCTTCGTAGCTGTCCGACATCCAGCCCTGCTTGCCAGAGCCGAAGAGCGGCGGGAAGTCGAGCTGCTCATCGTCAGCGTCGAGCGCCACAAGCAGGTCGAAGACCTTGTCCTGGGCGTCGTCTGGGTCACAGTTGGGCTTGTCGACTTTGTTGACGACCACGATGGGCTTGAGGCCCATCTCGATGGCCTTGCTCGTCACGAATCGCGTTTGGGGCATGGGGCCCTCAAAGGCATCCACGAGCAGCACCACGCCGTCGGCCATGCGTAGTACGCGCTCGACCTCGCCACCGAAGTCGCTGTGGCCCGGGGTGTCCAGGATGTTGATTTTGGTGTCTTTATAAAAGACGGACATGTTTTTGGCGGTGATCGTGATTCCGCGTTCGCGTTCCAGATCGCCGCTGTCCATCACAAGTTCGCCGACTTCTTCGTGGGCTTGGAAAACCTGACAGGCTTTCATGATTTCGTCCACCAGGGTCGTCTTGCCGTGGTCGACGTGTGCGATAATCGCAATGTTTCGTAAAGGTTGCTGAGGCATAGATGTTCAGAGGAAAACACAAAATTAGGCAAATAAACGCCCGCTGCGTGAGTTTACGTCTATCTCTCAGGAATTTAACGCTATGTTTACCTTGGCTTGTGTGCAATCAAGTGGCATATTAAGATATTCAGTAAATTTCTGCTCACCATGCGCTACACAGCTATCCTCCTCATCCTTACGGTATTACTGCCTAGCTTTGCGTTCGGCCAGCTCGTTCTTCCAGACAACATCTTCCCGGATACCAGTCATGCGCCGTTTGTGCGGGGGGTGGCCAGTGGCGACCCGACACCAGCGGCCGTCATCATCTGGACGCACATCGACGTGGACTCTGCCAGCTTCGGCAGCAGCTTCGATGTCGAGTGGGCCGTCGCGACGGATTCGGCGATGACGAACGTTGTGCAGAGCGGGACGTTCGCCACGGACTCCTCGCGCGACTTTACGGTGAAAATCGACGTGCAGGGCCTGCAAGCCGACACGCGCTATTGGTACCAATTCACGCAGGGCGGGAACACATCCGCAGTAGGGCGCACGCACACTGCGCCGGTTGGCCAGGTGGATGCGCTGAGTTTCGCCGTTGCGAGCTGCTCGAGCGTGTTTTCCGGTTGGTTCAACGCCTATCGCCATATTGGCCGCAGCGAGGAGATTGACCTCGTGGTGCACGTCGGCGATTACATCTACGAGTTTGTCGATGAAGATGAGCCGATTCGCGTGCCAGAACCCATGCAAGAGCGACCGGAAAACCTCCGCGACTGGCGCTGGTTCCACAACTACTACCACCTCGACCCCGATTTCCGTCTCGCTTTGCAGCGCCACCCGTGGGTGATTCTGTGGGACAACCACGACGTCGTGCGCTCTGACCCCACCGACTCGCTGGGTGCGCAGCAGGCTTTTTGGGAGTGGACGGCCGCCCGCCGACCCGATAGCGCCGAAAAGAACATCATCTATCGCACGTATCGTCATGGCGATTTGATGCAGCTGACAATCGTCGATCAGCTGCTGCACCGCGACCGCGCGCCCATTCCGGAAGCCGACCGCGAGATTTTGGGCAGCATGCAAAACGACTGGCTCAAAAGCGTGCTGGACACGACCACCGCGACCTGGAAAATCCACGGCAACCAGAAACAAATGGCAGGCTTTCAGGTGCCTAGCATTCCCTTCGTCGATCTACAGGCGCTCACTTCAAGTTCGTGGGATGGCTACGACCCGGCGCGCGATCGCCTGCTCAACTACCTGACGGACAATAGCATCGACAACTTCGTGATGCTGAGTGGCGACATCCACATGACGCTCATCTCGGACCTTGCCGCTGACCCGAACGGCGGTGGCTATGACGCAGAAACGGGCGAGGGAGCTGCGGGTGTCGAATTTCTGCCGACGTCCATTTCACGTGGCAACCTGGACGAAATGCTGGGCAGCTCGGCACTGGCTGGCACGTTCGAGAGTCTGTCGCTGGGCCTGAACCCCAACCTGCTGTTTTTCAACTCCACCGACCACGGCTATGGCGTGGTGCATCTGACACCAGACTCGCTGGTGGGTGAGGTCTGGTATTGCCCGATTCTCGAGAATACCGACGACCAGCAGTTGGGCGCGCGCTTTGTGATGATGGAAGGCGAGAACCACTGGAAACGTGAAGCAACCACCAGCATCGGCGAACAGCGTGGCAATACGCTTCAGCGCGCTGAGGTACAGTTGATCCCGAATCCGGCTTCCGCTAGCGTGAATGTTCGACTGACCACCCAACAATCACAGACCGCACGCATTGAACTCGTGAATATCAGCACCGGCCAAAGCGTGTATACGGCCGAGGGCTTGCAACTGACTGCCGGCAAGCAATTCAGCCACCCGCTCGACCTTCGTGAACTGGGCCTTAGCAGCGGGGTGTACCTCGTCTGGACAGAAGGCGAGAACTTCCGGGAGTGGCGGAAGTTGGTCGTGAAGTAGTACGATTCTAGGTGTGTTATTAATCGTTTTTAGACTAGCCGTCGTCTCGAGCCCGTTCGGCTGCGCTCAGGGCAGGCTTTGTCGAGAGAGCCAAGAGGATAGTGAAATAGCTAGTTAATCTAAAGAACAACAGACTCGGATCCCTCGACAAAGCCTGCCCTGAGCGCAGCCGAACGGGCTCGGGATGACGAAATAGAAACATCACTCAAAGCGCACGATAATCGTATCGCGGTAGATGCTCGTGGCGTGGAAGTAGCCCAGTGCGCCACCTTCGATATTGGTCGGCGGATTGGTAGGGATGGGGTCGAAGGGGTCGCCAAAGCCGCGTTGCAAGTCCTCGACGATCTCGAAATAGTCGTACACCCTCGGGTTCATGGTGCTGACATCCACGACCGTTGTGTCGCCGTCTTTCTCGCGGTTTAGGTCGTAGATATCGAAGCGCAAATAGCGTCCGTTGACGAAGAAGTCGCGGTAAGTGTTGTCTCATCGAAACCGCTGCTTGCCTTTATGGAAGTTCCGGCGATGCGTGTAATAGCACTGCCCGGGTTCGGGTGGCTCCAGGCCGTTCCAGATGATAAAGAACTCCGGCTCGGTCTCGTCCGTTTCCGTAAAAACGCTGGTGGTAAGCGAGTCAATGGCCGTCATCGGGATCATATCCGATTCAGCGTGAAAGTACTGGCCTTCGACGTAGATCTCCAGTACGTAGCGGTGGCCGGGCGTGGGTTGAATGTCTTTGCCGCGATAAACGTGCTGGCGGTCGGGGTTGTCGTTGGGGCGCAGGGTGTCGATGCGGCCGGTGTTCAGGTCCGTCATCAGCACCAACGCACCGTTGATGGGCTCCGCAGCCGAGGTGTCGAAGTAGGCCTGCGTACGGGTGAGGCGCACGATACCAGGCGGCTTGTCGATGTCTGTCAGCCAGGCTTCGACGACGATGCGCGGTTCAGAGCTATCCAGTTCGGCATCAAAGGGTTCTTCGCAGGCCGATAACGACAGACTGACCAGAAACAGGTAGGGCAGGAGGTGTTTCACTCCGGCAAGATAATGGTATCGCGCGACATGGCCGACACCCGGAAGTGGCCCAGCGCACCGCCCTCGATATTCGTGACGGGGTTCGTAGGGATGGGGTCGAAAGGCCCGCCGAAGCCGTACTGCAAGTCGATCACCTGTGAAATATAGTCGAAAATAGGCTGGGTCAGCGACGACACTTCTAACACGATTGTGTCGCCGACGGCATCCAGGCCAAAGCTCCCGACGGGCGCCGCAAGGTATTGCCCATTCGTGAATTTGTCGTCTTGCACGTACATGTAGCCATCAACGGCCAGCAACTGGCGGTCGTTTTGGTAGATCTGGAACAGCGCAAGGTCGCCCATTGGAGCTGGGTCTTGGCCGAAGCCCCACACCACGTACTGCTCGTTGAATGGATCCCAGACGGGCGCGTCTTTGAAGGCCGCCAGCGAGTCGATGCGAAAGTTGGGCAACATCGGGCTTTCTGACGTGTAGCGCTCACCCTCAACGACGACCTCCAGACGGTACGTCATCCCGACCTGTCCCACCAACTGATCGCTAAGGTAGAGCCCCGGAATCGTGTCTACCTCACGCAGGGTATCCGTGATTTCGTCGCTGCTGATCACCACCAGCGCACCGCTAACCGGGCGTTCAGTATCTGGATCCAGGTAAGGCGCCGTGCGCGAGAGCTTCACGTTGGCAGCGGGCGTGTCGATGTTGTTCACGTTCGCCTCAATGACGAGCCGAGGCTCGGCAGCGTCCAAATCCGGGTCGAAGGGCTCTTCGCAGGCGGCCAGCATCAGGCTCAGGGCCATTAAAAAAGCAAGCGTGAGTTGAGAGCGTGACATTATTGTTCCGGAATGTAGGCGATTTTTCGGGTGACACTCGAGACGCGAAACTGCCCCAGCGCGCCATTCGAGATGTTATTCACCGGGTTGGTTGGGATGGGCGAAAACGGCCCGCCGATGCCGGCCATCAAATCGCGCACCTGTTGCAAGTAGTCGTACGTCTCCTGGCTGATTGAGGCGACTTCGAGCGTCATCTTATCGCCGGTTTGCACCTCATCGAAGTTGAATTCTGCAAACGGGAACACCAGGTAATTGCCATCCAGCACGTCGTCTTCCAGCACGAACCAATCGTCGAGGTCTGTAAGGATCGTGTCGTTTCTGTAGGTCTGAAACAAGCCGAAATCGCCCATGCCGGCAGGCTCTCGGCCAGCCCCCCAAAACTGCCAGACGCTGTCGGTACCAAATAGATTTTCCGAGCGCACGAACCATACACTGTCCATGTCGTAGTTCTCGCGCATGGTGGAGATCGACGAATACAGCACATCCTCGACGATGACACGTAGGGTGTAGGTGCGGCCGACCTCCCCAATCAGTTCATCCGTCCAATACAGGCCAGCATCCACACTGTCTTGCTCCAGCGTATCGACAATGCCCTGATCGTCTGAAATCACGACCGTAGCGTCTGTGATAGGCCGATAAGTGTCGGGGTCGAGGTAGGGCGCCGTGCGCGAAACGCGCACCTGCCCGGCAGGGTCGTCGGCATCGTTCACCATGGCCTCGATCACCACCTGCGGTTCAGCGGTATCGAGGTCGGCATCAAAAGGCTCTTCGCAACTCACGAGGCTGATGCTCACAAGCACCATCCACAACGCTATATGATATCGCTTGGTGTGCATCAGAATTTGAAGTTATAAGTGACGGACGGCACGATCGGGAAGAGGTAAATCTTAACAGCCTCAGTTTTGGTACGGTCTTCCTCGGTGGGGCGGAAGTCGATCGCAAAAGGGTTTTTCTGCGAATACAAGTTATAAACGCTAACGTTCAGCGAGTGATTCCAGCGGTTCTCGGGGTTTTTGTTTAAGCGGAAAGTTGCCGACGCATCCATGCGGTGATAGGCGGGAATGCGGTACTGGTTACGGCCCTCGA
>CAZTEZ010000073.1:0-11710 GCA_964611815.1 uncultured Bacteroidia bacterium
TTCGTGGAATTGTACGCCAATTATGCGCTGAACGACTTCTTTAACCAGAACGAGGGCCCAGACTTCCGTAGCATCCAGTTCGGCATTCGTTTACTAACCCTCTGATCAACACCCCATCCGATGCGCCGACTACGCCTGCTGATGCTATTGCTCACCATCCCGTTTGGGGTGGTCGCCCAGCAGAGCGACCTGCCCGTAGCCTGCGTGAAGCAGGGCAGCAAGTGGGGCGTGATCAACCAGGCCGGCGACTGGGTCGTGGAGCCGCGCTTTGACTTCCTGGATTGTTTCTCGGAAGCCAAGGCGCGGTTTCGTTTGGGCCAAAAATGGGGCTTTATCAACCCGCTGGGGCAGATTGTTATCGACCCGTTTTTTGATGAAGTGCTGCATTTCTCGAACGGCCTCACACCGGTTCGGGCGGGCGAAAAGTGGGGCTACATCGACCGTTTTGGCGAGGTGGTAATCCCGCTGCAGTACGAATCGGCGCGTTGCTTCAGCGAGGGCCGGGCGCGTGTGAAAAAGTACGGTGTGTGGGGCTACATCAACCGCAAAGGCGAAGAGGTGATCAGCGCCATGTATGAAAGCGCATGGTGGTTCTCCGAGGGCCTGGCAGCCGTGAGCTCTGGTGATGCGTTTGCGTATGTCGACACCAACGGGTTCCAGGTGATCGCACCCAAATACCGTTTTGCGCTACCGTTTCAAAAAAACGGCCTGGCACGGGTGCGCGTCGACAGTCTGCAAGGTCTGATCGACCGAAAGGGCAACTGGGTCGTCGCGCCGGAATACCACTGGATTGAGCAGTTTTTCCAAGGCAAAACGACGGTGAACAAAGGCAAGTATTATTACCTGATGAACGCTGACGGCAGCCTCGGCAATCGGGCCGTGTTGGAGTGGATGGGCCCGCTCACGGACAATCGCGCACCGATTCGTCGCAAAGGCAAATACGCCTACGCCAATGAGTATTGCCGGCGCGTCACGGGCTATGACTTCGACCTGGCCGGTACGTTTCGCTACCAACTGGCGCCCGTGAAACGGGGCCCGAAATGGGGCTACATCCGCACCGACGGCGATTTGCGCATTCCCTATCAGTACGATGCGGCGGGCGCGTTCCACAAGCCCACCGAGCAACTGCCCAACGTGGTGGTGCTGGCGAAGGTGTTGTAGGCGAGGCTTAAGCAAATACAAATCCGTGCTGAAAAGTCGGGCTTTTGTGCGCTCTGGGCGCTATTTTTGCCGCAAAGACCAAGCGCATGAAAGTATCTTACCGTTGGTTGCAAGACTATCTGCCCGAGCACGATTTGCCTGCGCCCGATGAGCTGTCGGCGATCCTGACGATGACCGGCCTGGAGGTCGGTGGCATCGAGCACACCGGCGTTTCGCGCGAGCAGCTGGAGGGTGTCGTCGTCGGCGATGTGAAAACCGTGGCACCTCACCCTAATGCCGACCGTCTGCGTGTCACGCAGGTGGACATCGGTGCAGATGAGCCTGTGCAGATCGTTTGTGGCGCACCCAATGTAGCCGAGGGCCAGAAGGTGCCGGTGGCGACCATTGGCAGCACGCTGACCTTCAGCGACGGTACCACGCTGAAAATCAAGAAGTCGAAGCTGCGGGGCGAGGCCTCACACGGCATGATCTGTGCCGAGGATGAGCTCGGCCTGGGCGAAAGCCACGACGGCATCATGGTGCTGGATACGGACGCGAAGGCCGGCACACCAATGGCGGAGGTCGTTGACCTGGAGGGTGATGTCATCCTCGAGATTGACCTGACACCCAACCGCACCGATGCGATGTCGCACTTTGGCGTGGCGCGTGACTATGCCGCCGTTGCGGAAGTAGATGCTAAGCTGCCCGAGCCCAAAATCGACCTGAGCGGTGCTCCCGCATGCGATGTGCAGATCGAAATCGCCGACGAAACCCGCTGCCCGCGATACACCGGCGCGGTGATTCGTGGCGTAAAGGTCACCGAAAGCCCCGATTGGCTGAAGCGTCGGCTGGAGAGCGTCGATCAGCGCCCCATCAACGCAGTTGTCGATATCACGAACTACATTCTGCACAGCATCGGCCAGCCGATGCACGCGTTTGATTTGAGCACCATCGCCGATAGCAAGGTCATCATCCGTACGGCAGACGAGGGCGCCGAGTTCGTCACACTCGACGGCAACACGCACGAACTGAGCGCCGAGGACCTCGTCATCGCCAACCCAAAAGAGCCGATGGTCATCGCGGGGGTGATGGGTGGACTCAACTCAGGCGTGAAGATGGAGACCACCGACATCTTCCTCGAAAGTGCTTACTTTCACCCAGACACCATTCGCCGGACGGTGAAGCGCCACAACATCCATACCGAAACGGCGTACCGTTACGAGCGCGGCACCGACCCCAATATCACGGTCTACGCCATGCAACTGGCCATCGAAATGGTGCTCGAACTCTGCGGTGGCGAGGCTAGTCAGATACTGGATATCGGGCAGTCCGACTTCCCGCCCACCGAAGTACCCTTCAGCTTCGAGCAATGCCGCAAGCTGATCGGCCTGGATATCCCAGACGAAAAGATCGAGCGTATCCTCGAGCGTCTGGATATCAGCATCCACCACAGCGGACAGGCTGTAGATGCCGACGCGTTTCGGATGACGGGCGCTCGCAAAAGCAAGCCTACGCACATCGCGCACGTACCGCGTTACCGGGCTGATGTCTTACGCCAGCAGGACTTGACAGAGGAGGTCATCCGCATCTTCGGGCTCAACAACGTGCCGGCGGCCACCAAAGTAAATGCTACCCCCTCGCCGGGACTCGACTCCCCCGCCCAACATCTCTACGAACGTACGGCCGATGCTCTGGCCGCAGCCGGGTGGCGCGAGATACTGACGAATTCACTGGTCAGCCGCGCCGAGGCCAACGAAAACAGCGTGCAAATGCTCAACCCCCTGGGCGAAGAGCATGCGATTTTGCGCAACTCACTGCTGAACAGCGGCCTGGAGGTCGTAGCCTTTAACATCAACCGCAAGTTCACGAACCTCAGGCTGTTCGAGTTCGGCAGCACCTACGGCCAGTCCAAGAATGGCTACTTCGAGCAGGACCGCCTGGTGTTGTTCATCACCGGCCATGCCCACGAAACGCACTGGCAAGGCAGCGGCCCCGAGGCCAGCCTCACCGCCATTCGCCAGCCCATCGAGCAGCTACAAACCTGGCTGAACATCGACGGCAAGTTCGGCGAACTGAGCGGCGACGACGAGCTCAGCTACGGGCTGACCTGGAAGCTCAAGAAGCGCACCCTGGCCCGTTTGGGCAAGGTTAGCGCAAAGCGCTTGAAGCAGTTCGGCATCAAACAGCCGGTATTTTACGCGGATATCGACTGGGCGAGTATTCGCCAGCTGAGTTTGCAGCAGCCGCGCCACGAGTTCGTCCCAATCCCGAAATTCCCCGGCACGCGCCGCGATATTAGCCTGGAACTCAGCAAAGACGTGACGTACAACGACTTGCAAACGACCATCGCGCAGGTGAACCCGAAGCTGATTACGGCAGTCAACCTATTCGATGTGTACGACCAACTGGAGGGCGACAAGAAGAGCTACGCCATCAGCGTGGAGTTTCAGGACGCTGAGAAGACGTTGACTGACGATGCCATCGACAAGATCATGGACAAGGTCTTCCAGCGCCTCGAAAAAGACGAACGCGTTCAGGTGCGCCGGCAGTAGCTACTGAATGACAGATGATTAACTTCACGCCTATGCGACTGATACTACTCGTACTACTGGCTCTGCCTAGTCTGGCGTGGGGCAATGCGGCGATGCCCGGCTTCTTCAACGTGGGGGCTGGTCATGCACTCATGCCGCTCACCCCATCGGACTCTGCGGCGGCCACGCATGTGCAGATGTCGCGCGAGTTGGTGATCATGCAGCTGTACAAGGGCTTTGCAGGCGTGCGCGGTGAATACACGTTTTACAATAACGCCGACACTGCGATTACGATCACGATGGGCTACCCGGTGGCGACGGAATACCGTCAGCAGCAGGTGTTCATGGTCGGCACAGATAGCATCTACAAGCTGCGTGTGCTGGTGGATGGCAAGGCTGCAGAGTTGGGTTATATCAATGAAGACAGTAGCGCAAACAACTGGCGCGGGCCGTATGAAGGCGACTTTGCCGCCTGGCATACCTGGCAGGTGACTTTTCCGCCCAAAGACAGCCTGAACGTGCAGGTGTACTTCATGCTGAACACCAACTGGGCCCAGTTGCGCCGGGGCTACGACCGCGAGCACACCTGCGGTGCGGGCTACGTGCTGCAATCGGGTGCGCCCTGGGCGGGCAAGATCGGCAACGGGCGCATCGTGCTCGAAATGATGCAGGACATGCCCAGCGACTTCATGGTTGGCATTATGCCGAAGGGTCGCTTCAAGCATGATGATGGGCAGCTGTATGTCTGGGACTTCGACAACCTCGAGCCCACCGCCGAAGACAACGTGCTGATTCGCTATTACACCCGCGATTCAGATTTCAACTTCATCCAGGCGGCGCAGAACTTCAAGACCGTCTACCAACGGCTCGATCAACGTGCGGGCGCACTGCCCACTGTTGATGACAATTGGCACGCCTTCACACGCGCGAAATTCAGGCCAGAAGAAAAGACCGCTTATGTGATTACCGGGGTGCTCGTCGTGTTTGCCATTAGTGTGATCGGCATCATCGTCGGTAGTTTTATACTGATTCGCAACTGGTTGCGCAAACGGAAAAAGCAGGCTTAATTCGAAACAGTAGGTAAGCCTTTGAGCAGTTCGCTTGGATCTACTTTTAGAATCTCTGCGATGCGGAAAAGCGTGCTAAGTGTCATGTTATGGCCACGCTCGCAGCGGCTGTATTGTGTGCGGTCAAGTTGGTGTTCATAGGCAAATTTTTCGGCAGAGGTATAGCCAGCCGCCTTGCGGGCTTCGCGAATCCGTTGCCCAACCATACGAATGTCATCAATATATGAATTAGGGTCTGCCATGTTGGCTGTAATGATCTTGTCTTGAGTTGATAAAGACGGCTACTGTCACAGGTGGTCGGTCGTTTTTTGAATCAAAGGGATGAAAGTAGACGCTAGTGGATTAGGAAAAAACCGCATATGTGCACACGGCAGATATGAATTGTCTATATTAGATGTAACTACCTACTTGCTCAGAGCGATCGCTTCGGTTCAACACCTCCTGCAACTTTCAATCAATACAAGAGGCATTAAAATGTATGATAATAGCTCGCGTCTCACACAACAGCTCATTCGGCTGTTGAAGGAGGCCACAACACAACCTGAGCACTATCCAGAGCTCAGCGTACAGAATAACTTGCTTGATTTGCTCGATAAGCGCTTTGAAGACTTGGATGTCTTCTTGAGTTCGCTCGACCAGTTACTCCTGAGCCGAGGGCGCTGCCTGGAGCTGAATGTGAGGCACTTGCAGCCGACTGACGAAAAACTTGTGGACTTCCTGAAGGCCGCAGACCAATCCGGGCTAACAGAAGACGCGATCAATCACAGTTGTTCTATGTATGTGAACCCGAACGGCGAGCGCGTAGCTATAACGATTGAATCTGGTAATAGCGTGCGTGTCGTACGTATAGAATGACAAACAAGAAGGACTTTAGCACTTAATCCACTCAATTTCAGCGCACAAAAAAAGCGCCTGAAAGTATCTGCAGGCGCTTTTCTACATTCAGTTGCTCTCCGGCACGCTTAACGCAGAAGTGTGATCGTGCCGCTGCGGGTCAACTCCGAGTCGTTGCTCAGCGTGACTTTGAGCGTGTAGACGTACACACCTTCAGGCGCATCTGCACCATCCCAGAGGACGATCTGGCCATCGGCAATCGCGTTGCGGGTCATTGTCTCGGCCACCATGGCACTGCCCCAGCGGTCGTAAACGTAGACCTCAATGGTTTCAATCGCCTGCCCACTGATGATCCACTCGTCGTTCATCCCATCGCCGTTGGGCGTGAAGGCCGTGGCGATAAACACGTTCGGGTCTTCAATGACAACGAAGTTGGCGGTTGCCTCGCTCGAGCAGAGATTGGCACCACTGCCCGTTTCACCGACCAGCGTAACACTGTAGTTACCGGCGTTATTAAACGTCTCGGTCAGCGGGGCAGGCGAATTCAGCGTGGTATTCAGACCAGGATAGCCGTCGCCCGAATCCTGTACGATCGTCCAGATGAAGTTGTCGACAGCGTTGATATCGCCACCGCTGGCAGCAGGCGTGAAGGTATTCTCCTGCTCTTCGGGCAGCTCCAGCGAATTGTCGCCCACCAGAATCGACAGCTGCGGGTTCGGCAGCACCGTGATATCCACTTCGGCTTCTGCCATAAAGTCTTCATCATCATAGCAGGTGTAAACCTCCGCGCGGTAGGTTGCATCTTCAGTGGGGTTGCTCAGGATGAACTGTGTCGCATACAGGTCAGCAGGCGTAACGTCGCTGAAAGTAACGCCACCGTCTGTAGACACCGACCAGATTACACGCTGCAGGTCAGAGCCTGGCGAGTCGTCGGGATCCGGTGAGAGCGTAATTGTGCCCGTGCCCTGATTCGCGCAGAATGTGTTGTTGTCAATGCTGATACCAGGCGTGTTTGGCACCTCGCGAATCACCAGCGTAAACGCGCCGATTTCTTCCTGAACACCTTGCGTGTTCGGGCTGATGATGTTCACCTGGTAACTCTGCCCGGCGATGACATCATTGGGCACGACCAGGTCGCGTGTGATGCTCGCAGGCGTGGCCGATGCAGGCGGCGTGATGAAGGGCGTCAGAAGGATTTCCTGACTCGTGATGGGATCAATGAGTGCGAAGGCTAACTGAATGTCGCCATCGAACTGCTCATAGCCAATCTCGAGCGGAATTTCCTCGTCGGGGCAAGCCGTTAGCAGGAATGTGCCAGGGTTGTTGGGGTCTTCCTCCAGCGCAGCGCTGTTCGTCGCCGTGCTGGCATCGAAGTTGATCTGCGGCGTTTGTGGTGTTGTCACAACAACATCTACAGAGGGCGCAACAAACTCGCAGGCATTGTTATCAGTCACAGTAACCGTTACCGGGTAGGTGCCGGCCCCAAAGCCATCGTAGTCAAATTGATGATCTCCGTTCAAGAAGTTCTGAAGCTGAGTCAAGTCCGTGAATTGCTGGGTAGTCTCTTCACCTGTTTGTGCGGGGTCCCAATCAATCGTGACAGTCACTGGCAGAGCCATACCGGCGGCATCGTCCACAATACTAGTTGTAATAGTGGCCAAAGTGTTCGTCGGCGGTGTCACCGTCTGTGTCGCAGGCGTAACGTCAACCGTAACCGGAGAGACGTTCACGACGATCGGGCCGCTCGCCGGTGTCAACGGGGCTGACAAGCAGCCACCACCACCCGGCAGGTTGCTCACCGTCACGTTCAGCGTGTGCTGACCAGGCTGCAGCCAGTCCACCGTAACGCTGTTCTCGTCATCGGGGCCAACGATCGTACCGACAGCCGGGTCGACTGACCAGCTAATCACGTAGTCGCCAGTGGGGTCATAGACAAAACCGGCCGGCTGTGTAAATACGATATCGTACGTGCCAGTTCCGCCACCGCCGTTCAGGCAGATGTCCAGGTCGGCTTGGTCAACATCGATTTCAGCAGGTGGGTCAGAGAGCGTGATCGTGGGCGTAGACGCTGGCGAAACGACAGTCGCAGGGCAGTTGGGGTTACTCACCTCCACATCGACTGACGGCGCCGCGGCAGTTGCCAACCAGTTCACATCGATCTGATTCGTCGTAGAGCCTGCGCTGTTCGCATCAGCGTCCAACGTCCAGACATACTCGTAATTGGGGTTCGCAGGCGAAGCTGTCGCCGTGAACATGACATCCGTACCCGGACAGGGCGTCGCGTTGATCGGCGAAATCGTCACGTTGCCAGGCACCGTCTCTAAAGTCACAAGTTGATCGTCAGGTGGTACGGGAGTTGTAATGCAACCACCTGAAATGCTCACACTCAGCGTACCACCCGCTGGGTCGTCCCAGTTGACGGTCACGTTCGTGAGGTCAGTGCCGCTTGCGGTTTGGTTGCCAGTAGACGCAAACGTGTTGGTGCCGGTGAGGGTCCAGGTGTAATCCAAACCGCTCGGTAAAGCATTTGCCGTCGCGCTGTCCTCCAGCGCTTCATAGTCAACCACATCACCGGGGCAATACGGTGCGGTCGCCGTCAAATCACTGATTTCAACCGCGCCAGGCGCTGCGCCGGGTGTGACAGTTAAAACATCAGTGGCTTGAGGCGGACACTGCCCATCAACTTCTAGCGTGACATCAAACGACCCAGTGGAAGGGAATTCGATGGTGGCGCTATTCGTGCCCTGTCCGCCTGTGATGGTGGCACCGGCAGGAGTGACACTCCAAGTGTAGGTGGCGCCAAGAATCGAGTTGATGCTGTACGTCTCACTGATAGGCGTACCACCAGAGCTGCAAGGCTCAGTCTCACCTTGAATCGTATTGGTGCCCAAGCTAAAGCTGTTGTCGAGTGTAACCGTAAACGTTTCGGTATTCGAGCCGCAACCCGGTGTCGTATAAGTGACTGTGATATCAGCCGTACCGTTGTTGCCCTGGCCCTCAACCAGGAAGCTCGTGCCAGAGCCCGTCGTGCCACCACCGCTGGCTTGCAGATTCGCGGCGCCGCTAGTGATCTCCCACGTGATGGTCGAGCCAGCTGCGGGCGGTGAGGTGTAGATCTGCTGCTGACTGGCGCAAATCTGCGCAGGGCCAGAGATGTCAGGCGTGCCTGGGCCGTTGGCGACGGTCACAAGCAGGCTATCTGCACTCTCCACACCGCAAACGTCGGTGGCTTCAATAACCACCCAGTATGTACCATCAGCGGTGAACGTAACGTCCGTCGCGTTGGCCGTGGGAGATGCGACATTAGCACCGGCAGTGGGGTTCGTGCGCCGCTCGTAGGTCAGGCCTGGGGTGGCGGGCACGTTGAAGCTAGCCGGCTGACTCGTGCAGGCACTCACGGGGCCGGAAAGTGTACCGAGGCCAGTGGGCTGAATCACTTCAACATCCAGCGTGGTCGTAATCGCAGGCTCTGGCGCCTGGTTACACTGGTTTCGGGCATCCACCGTGATGGTATACGTACCTGGCGTGTTGCCCCAGCTGATATTCGCGCTCGTGTCTTGTGCGTTGTTGATCGTACCACCACCAGATAGCGACCAGTCGTAAGTCGTGCTCGTGTCGCTCGGTACAGTGTAGTCGACAAACGGAGCGTCGGTGCAGACTTCTATCGGGCCGTCGATCGCAAAGATCGCATCGTTAGGGTGCTGGTAAGGCTCGGCGAGGATTTGGATTTGCTGCTCAGTCGAGACATCGCCGCCGGCAGTGGTGTTGTTGACACGCACATAGTACGTGCCGGGGGTAAGCCCCGCGCCGGGTATTAAAGAGAACGATTCCTGCAAGGGATTATCGCCACTGAGGCCGGTCACCGGAATGGTGGCATCAATGCTACCAAAGGCTTGGTCGTCGTCGATTTCGATCACATAGTTGACTTGCGAGCCCGCGGGCTGGCCCGCACCAGTAATGCTCACGCTCGTGGACGCATCGCGGCAGATGGGGCTGGCGAAATCGCAGAGGAAGACGCCGTTGGGGGTGGCGCCGCCGCTGATTCCGGTAAGTTCAACATTGTCAACTGCGATTGAAGGATCTGCAGAAACAAAACCACCCACGAATGCAAATTCAATCGAGTTACCCGTACCACTAACCGGCACATTGACGTTTGTCCAGCTACCAGGAGAATTGGGCAATGTTGTCATATTCCAAGCTCCACCATCTATACGATATCCAAACTGATTATTGTTAGTACTGTTTCCAAGGTAATCAAACGTGAACTCCATCGACGAGAACCCAGAAATAGTTACTGGGTCTGACAATGTTATTGCAGGTCCAACACCGATAACAGAGAAGGTACCGGCACCACCAGAAGCACAGGGAATATGTGTGAATTTCATATGTTCTGGCGTACCAGGAGGTGCAGGAAGAGGAGTAAAGAATAAGCAAGGAAAGGGAGGTCCTGTAGGGTTTAAAACACTATTGATAACCCATTCATTACTTTCCAAATTAGAGGTAGGTTGGCCTGTAAATGAACCAACCGTAGCTGTAGAATTTAATGTCCAATTAACAGGGCCAGAAAAGTCGTCAACAAAAATGTCTTGCGGCAAACCACCACCACCACCGGAAAGCGCACACTCACAATCAATGACCTCAACTGTCTCTGTATGGGTATCGGTGTTGCCTTCGCTGTTCGTCACCGTCAATTCAACGGTGTACGTACCCGGAGCGCTAAACTCAATCTCCGGATTCGCATCAGATGAAGTAGTGCCATTTACAAAATTAGATGTGGCCGGAGTTGTAGACCATGCATAAGTTGTTGTTGTGATTGGTGGGTAGTTCGATTCATCTGATTGTGTGGACAACACAGTGGAAGCACCTGCAACGGGTGAAGGTGTTGTAGAACAGATATTGGTGGCATCCAGATAGAAAAACGCTTCTGGCTGGCAGGGATTGATACCGGTTGTTGTACCGTCACCCACAGATATGGTCGCGGTATACGTGTTAGATTTACATCCATCGCTAACAACGAGCTGTGCTTCCCAAACACCCGGTGCACTGAAGTTGACAGTAATTAAACTATCATTCAGACTACCACTGCTAACACTAAAAGTGCCGCCACCTGTAGTATTCGTGAAAGACCATGTAAAATCATAATCGACCTGTATTGGTATACCGCCTAAAGAAGGCACACTATCCTGAAGGGGTGCGAAGTCAACGTCATAACCATCACAAACATTCAAGTACTGTGGCGCAATATCAAAGCCCCAATTACCAGAAGTTGCTGAGCCAGCCTCAATGCTGACATTGTCTACGTTCAAACCCGAAGCAGTCGAATAATCCTCGGGCCCCATGTTAGCTGTGTTTTCGTTGCGCCATCGGAAAGCCAACCGGAAGTCAGATAAGCCAATAGCTCCAGACGGCAGTACGATGGCCACTGGAGTCCAGTTGTCGCAGTTCCCAAAATTTTGGTACTGTGAGGGCGTATAGTTGATGATTTCCTCTGCTAACACCTCCCAAGTGGCACCGTTGTCGAGGCTGTAGAGCACACTGCGATCGGTCAGACTCAGGTCTTCATCGCCACCGATAAAAGCTTCAAAGATTAGTGTTGCACATGGAGCCGTGGTAGAAGAGAGATCAATCGGCGGGCTCACCGCCATTTGATCCGACGAGCTGTTATCGTTCGTAGACGCCGTGGCGTTGAGATACGAATACTCATCGCCAAAATTGGGTGCTTGCAGGTTGCCGTTGCCATTCAGTTCGGCGGCTGCCGGGAAGGTGATGTGTAGCGACTGACTGCCGGCAGGAACAGTACCGCAGTTACCGCCCCCCCCTGCGCTGAACGTTTGCCCGGGGTTCAGTGCGCTGGGCACTGGTACGTGCGCGTCATTGATGATCCAGTAATTGTTGGCCGCGTCGTTTACAGCGGTGTTGCCCGCGCCGGTGTAAGTCAAACCGGGGATGCCATCAGGTGTGGCTTGGAAAGTCCAACCAGTGCCACCAGCATCAAAGTTTTCTGAATAAAGCTGTCCATAGGCCTGCCAGCAAGACAGGGAAAGGACGAGCACAAGCAGAAGTGTTGCGAAAGTTGAAGTAAGGTTTCGTGATATTATGTTCACAGCTAGTACGGTTTTGCAGTGTAAGACGTGGATG
>CAZTEZ010000074.1:0-11484 GCA_964611815.1 uncultured Bacteroidia bacterium
GGGCACGGCCGCACGGCCCATGGCGCCATCCATAAGTTCAACTTCGACCTCTACGGTGGGGTTGCCGCGCGAATCGAGGATTTCGCGGCCGTGGATGTGGATGATCTCGCTCATAACTGGGCTTTGCATTGGGGGTTGGCGCAAAAGTAGTGAAGGGAGGCGAGTGTTTTGAAGCTGTCCATGTAAAATTGCAATCGAACCCGACCTACTTTCGTGCCATGCGCTACTGCCACCTCCTCCCGCTGTTCTTGTTGCTGATCGGATGCACCGCTTCACCCGACGAAAAAGACAGCCAGCACAAGCCTGACCACTCCGAGCACATCGACGCCCACTACCGCATCCCCGGTGTGGATGGCGGGCGCTTTCCCATCTACCTCTTCCCGGATGCCGCCGATGGCCCGCTGCCCGATACCATTGCGCTTCCACTCGATGCACAGGCCATCGCCATCCCCACCGAAGAGGTCAACGACGTGTACGGCTGGGCCGCTGGCACCAACGACCACAACCGCACCTACGGTCTGGCACGCATCCCCCAACCGCCAAGTATTGAGGGCTACACATTCACACTGTTAGCTCGCCACCTGCAGGACGGGCGGCATTCAAAATATCAGGTTCTGCTAGCTGTGTTCGACGACAAGACGGGAACGGTGGCTCACGCGCAGGTTTACACGACCCAACGCAGCCGCGAAGAGCTGAACCTGGCCACCGTGCGCCTGCCGCGCGAGCATCCGGGGCAAATCGAGCTGGTGACGCTCCGGGCGCCACAGCCCAAGGCTGATCCGCTGAAGCACTTTACGCCGCGAACAACCACCACCCGCTTCAAGATCAACGACCCGGCCACTGTGGAGAGCGATGAAGTACTAAGCATCGCCGAAAAACAGACCCGCATTGACAGCAGTGCGCAAGATTACACGGCCTTCGCAGACATCTTTCCCAAAGCCGAGGCCGACATCGCGCTACACGAACTCCGGGTGAGCGACACGCCCGTCGGGCTGCCACCCCAGCTCAAACTTTCGGATGGGACGGCACTGGAGCCGCTGCAGTATGGCCTGGAGCTCCGGCGCTTTACGCCCTTCGCCTGGAACCCAAAACACGCGCACTATTACCCGCTGGCGCGTCTGAAGGGTGCGTCGGACGACCAGCTGCTGGTCTTGCTCGAATACCGCCCGGAGCTGCACGAGGTAGGCGCTTTCGTGCTCAGCTACACCGCTACGGGCTTTATGCGTGACGTGAAACCGCTGTCGTTTTACAATTTCCAAAAGGCGCGGCAGCCGGTGCGCCTGAGTTTCCAGCCGCCGAACATCATCGTACGCCAGGAAGCCAAAGGCGCTGTTGAAGCCGAGGTGGTGAAGGAGTTCACGACCGACGAGCGCGGACGCATCGTGTCCTTTGAGCGTTAGTGGCTCATATCTGCGTGTATTTTTTGAGCAGCTTTCGACACCGATTTGCGTGGGTCCTGCGCGTGCTTCTCCAGAAGTGGCAGGAGCTGCTGGCGCAGGCCTGCACCTTGTTGGGCCCAGGCGCTGAGGGTTTTCATGGTTTCGATTAGTACAATCCAGTCTTGGTGAGTACTTAGGTTGTGTAGCAGATCAGTGCGGGCCAGTTCGCGCTGCTGGGCAGTCAGACGGTCTTCAAGCATAAGCAGCAAACGCGCGAGCGTCCACTGCGCCGAAGCTTGATCGAGATCGGCGACGGTGGTCAGCAGGAAGTCGATGTACGGGACGACCCACTCGGGCTGCGCAGCCGTCACGCGCTTCACGGCGCTAGAGGTGCGCAAGCGCACGAGCTCGTCCGAAGAGCCGTAGCAGTCCAGCAGTTCCTGCAAGCGCGATTGGTCGCTTAACACAATTTCGACCACCTCTTCCGTTCGCCCGAGCGAATTATGGTGGCCGCCGCTGAGTATGGCTTCGAAGGATTCAGGCATAGCTTATGAGTACCCGCAAAGTTGTTGAAACGAATATCGTTAAATTAAGTCCTCAATACGTTATTCAAAATGCACCGAGCATGCGATTCCTGCTTTTGCTTTGTGGCTTTTTGGGCTGTTCTTATTCCATCCACGCCCAATCTTTCGAAGATTTCCTCGGGCGCTTTCCGCACGCTGAGCTGCCCTACAGCCTACCGGTTGAGGAGCTGACCGTGCCCGTGAATCAGAAGCTAATGTATGGCCGGGTACACGTCAGTTCGCTGGGCAACCCCTTGCGGCTGGGCGCCACCGAGATGCGCAATTACTTCCCACTGGGCCTGGAGAACGAGGGCGAGGAGGTGTACTACTACCCCATCCTGCGGCTATCGGAACCCGCAGGCGATGTGCATGGCACCATCATCGGAGCTTATGACCCGGGTGGCGACACCCCCTGGACGTTCTACGCCGCCACGTACACGACCCGGGGCAAACAGCTGGCTTCGGAGAAAATCCTGGCGCTCGACACCGTGCCTGCGCCCATGACCGTGCGCGGCGAGATTTCCTTCGATGACCTCACCCATTTCACCACCACCCGACGCGAAATCATCGACCGCACTGTTAAGCTCAGCGAACAAGAGCTGATGGCCACCCGCCCTTTCGCCGTGATGCAAGACTGGACGATTGAAGCCAACGGCCTCATCACGCGCAGCAAGCCCCGGCCAATCGATCTGGATCGTTGACCGGGTAGATGACTCACGGAAGCAGCCGTGCCGATGGCGACCTGTTTGCCGTGATGACATTGTCTGAATGGTCAATGGCAAGCACGTGAGCCGAATTTTTCGGCTCCCTGGTATGTTATGTTGATACTATGACATACCTCCGGCTTTTACTAATACCCTTATTTCTATTATTTATATCACCACTGACGGCACAAGACTTTGATGCCTACTACTTGCTTTTCCCTGCACCCGAGGGCATGTATGAATTGCCCGTGGAGCAGCTCGTGATTTCTGACAGAGACAGCAAATCGCCCGTCTACTTGAAAGTGGGCAGCTTTGGCGACAAACTGAAGCTCAGCGGCGACGACATGGCCACGTTTTACCAAACGATGGATGCAGAAGGCCGCGAGAGCTATTACTTTCCGGTGCTCAGCATGTACGGCGACCGCGTTAATCAGGACATCCCGACCGTCGTCATCGGCGAGTTCACACCCGATGAATCGGAAGCCGACGACGAAGTTGACGCCGATGAAGGTGTGTGGCGCTTCCACATGATCAGCTACAACGCCTACGGCAAACAGCTGGACGATCAGGTCATCCTTTCGATTGAGGGCGAAAACTACCCCTACAAAATCAAGGGTGAAATCGTACAGCGTGTGCCCGGCGCACTGACCACCATTCGCAAAGTCAACTTATTAGAAGGCCTAGAATTGGCACCGCAGGAGCCTCAGAAACTGGCTCCGAAAGTTGAGACGAAAGTCTGGACCGTCGACGAAGACAGCGGTGAAATCGCCCTGATGAACTCCGAAACCAAAAATTTGCGCTAGAGCCTGATCGCTTTAACGTCAGGCCCACCGACTGGTTCAACCACACGTATCAGCTGCGTCGCAAACAAATTGCACGTTGATATGAACGTGTCTACTCCTACCCGCAGTCGGCATCGCTTGCATTGTCGCCTGCATTAGGAGCTAAGTCCAAAGCTACGCCCATGGGTGTGGCTTTGGCACTTTAAAAGTTACTGACGGGCGGAAATGCAAGTATGCTTTGGTTGTGGACGCTATTCCTGTGCCTCTCGCCCCTTCAGAGCCGATAACTTTGGTAAATTAACCGGGCAAGCACAATCGCCTGCGCCCAACGGCAACGCCTGGCTTCACCATCGGTTAACAGACTATGAGCAGCACTCTCGGCCAACCCATCGACACCCCGCTCGAATGCCCCTCCTGTGGCGCGGGCATTCAGGTTAACTACCGTTTTGCGAAAATGGTCGTCTGCGATTACTGCGGGCAAACCAACTACCTGAACCCCGACGAAACCCTTGAGGGCAAGGGCCCCAAGCAGTTGCCGCTCGTCGATTACGGTTCCAAACTCTCGAAGACAGCCTACGGTAAAATCGAGGGGCGCGAGTTTCGGGTGCTCGGGCGCATGCGCTACGAATACCCCGAGGGCTTTTGGGACGAATGGCTGCTGAAAATGGCCGATGACCCCGAAACGCCCCACTGGCTGCAGGAAGACGAGGGCGAGTTCTCGCTCCTGCGCTTCGAAAAGGACCAGAAAGTGACGCAGAGCTACGAGCAGTTCAAAGTCGGCGAGACGTATGAAGTGGGCGACGGGTTAGAGGTGTTCATTACCGAAGCCAACAGCGCGAAAGTGACCGGCAGCGAGGGCCAGATTCCCTTCTACATCGAACCCAACGAGCAGGTATATTTCGTCGACGGCATCAAAAAGGGCTTCCGCTTGAGCATGGAATTCATCCCCGGCGACGAGACCGAACTGTACATGGGCCAGCCGGTATCCATCCACGACATCGAAATCACGGGCAAATGAGCGAGGACGGCCTGCAACTCCGCATCGGCGAAGAAAAGGACACCCCTTTTTTGGCCAAGACCGTTCGAGAGGCTGAGGCCTCTGGCGGCCCGCGCTCCACGTATGGGGTGCTCTTTGAGCTGCCGCCCCAGCGTGTTGAAGAAAAGCTGCACGATTTGATCGAAGAGAACATCGAAGGCTGCGAGTTGGGCTTCAGCAACTTTATCGTCGTAACCGACCGCGATGGCGTTCCGGTGGCGGCCTGCGCCGGCTGGATCGAGGGTACCGGCAACCAGGCCTCGGGCTTTTTGCGGGGGCAGATGCTCAGCTACGGCTTTGGCCCCGAGCGCTGGAAAGACGCACAGGAAGGCCTGCGCGCCCTTTCCCAAGTGCACCCTCAGCGTACGCCCGGCGCATTTCAGTTGGAGTCGTTTTACGTGGACCCCGTTATGCGTGGCCGCGGACTGGTTGGGCGGATGATCGACAAGCACTTCGAGCGCCATGCCGGGCAGTTCGAGATCGCTGAAATCCAGATGGCCAACCACAACCGCGCCGCCCGCCGTTCGTACGAAAAAGCGGGCTTCAAGATGACGAACGAGCTGATTTCGGACTCGCCGCTCCTGCGGGCCATCCTTGGCACCAACGGCATGCTGCTGATGCAGTGGCGCAAGGGCGGGCATTGAGCATGGATACCGCTGACAAAATTTACGAGCACCTCGAACCACTGCAGCGCCAACTGGCGGTGTGGCGGCTCAAAGACAAGCGCGTGGTATTCACGAACGGCTGTTTCGATTTGCTACACGTGGGCCACGTGACATACCTGGAAGCAGCCCGCAGTTTGGGCGATGTGCTCATCATCGGGCTGAACACCGACGAGAGCGTTTCGCGTTTGAAAGGGCCGGCGCGCCCGTTGAATACGCTTAGCGCCCGTGCGCGGGTGCTTGGTGCGCTGGCCTGTGTCGATGCGGTGGTGCCCTTTGCTGAAGACACACCGCTGAACTTGATTCGGCAGCTGCGCCCGGACGTGTTGGCCAAAGGGGCCGATTACGCCCTCGAAGACATCGTCGGGGCGGAAGTCGTGCAGGGCTATGGTGGCGAAGTCGTGCGCATCCCGCTCGTGGAAGGTGTGTCGACGACCAGCACCATTGCGAAAATGCAGGCGAATAAAGGTTAGTCGCCCTTCACCGGGAAACTCTTCAGGATCGACTTCATGAAGCTGCTTTTTTCCATCTGCAGCGCGAGCGAACTCACGGCCGACATCAGCTCGATGAAGTCTTGCAGTTCGTGCATGTAGCGACGGAACTTGCGCGCCTCGGCAGAGTTGTCGTCCACTTTCGAGACGTCTTGCAGAATATCGCGCACGGGCTCGAGCTCGCGTTTGCGACGCTCTCGGATGATCTGGCGCGCCATCGTCCAGATTTCCTTTTCGGCCACGAAGAATTCTTTGCGCTCGCCGGGGATGATGTCCTTGTACGCCAGGCCCCAATCGACCAGCGCACGCAGGTTCTGGTTGGCGTTACCCCGCGAAATCTGCAGGCGCTCCATCACGTCCTCGGTGCTCAGCGGGTCTTCAGCAATCAGCAGCAGGGCATGAATCATCGCCTTGGTGCGGCTGATGCCCCAGTTGGAACCCAGCGTGCCCCAGGCATGAATAAACTTATCTTGCGCGTCGTCGAGTGTCATAACAGAAGTAGGTGACTACAAAACTGCAGAAAATACGAGCGCTGGCAAACGCTTTCTGCTTAAATGGCTACGCTAACCGCTGAATCGTTGAAGTTTAGGGGTGAAACTCCGACAAAGCTTGCACCTGTGAGTGCCAGCACGCAGAACGGATGTGGAGATAAACGCACAGTGTTTTGGTGGACTAACTCCGGAAAAGTGGAACTTCTCTGCCACTAACACGTTCTTTTTGTGTCTCAAACCATAGTATTAAAGATGAAGCTCTTACGTACGCTGTCCTCGAAAATCAGTTTAAGTATTCTATCCACCGCCCTGTTGTCGGCGCTGGTGCTGGCCGCCTGTGGTGGCAGCGCCGATGTCGCCAGTGGCGAACCCGGAGAAACCGGGAACGTCTCTGCGCAAATAGATGGCGAGAAGTGGAAAGGCACGGCCCTTTTTGCGGTCGACTACGATTATCAGGACGTGGAAGATGCCGTGGCCATCATCGCTAAAAACTACGGCAATAGCGACGAAATCACGCTGGTGTTCAAACAGAAGAAACCCAGCTCGGGCAGCTATGAGCCCGATGTTTTCACGGGCCATGCGTTCATGCTGGAGCGCGGTGGGCGCGTGTTCACCTCCGATGATGCCAAATCGGATGCCATGATTGCCATCACCCGCGCCAACGACAAGAAGGGCGTGAGTGGCAAATTTGCCGGCACCGTGTATGCCGGTGATGCGACGCACACCGTTTCGGCGGGCAAGTTCAAAAATGTGCCCATCAGTAAATGAAGCAATCGAATCTGTGCTAAATTGACCACAGACCACATTCATTTGAGTTAAACCCTACCCCATGTTCTATTTCCGTCTCGCTTCCGCTTTGCTCTCGATCATCGTCAACGTCGCGCTGCTATTTAAGCTGTTTAGCCGCTAAAGCTGACCACTTTCCGATTTTCACTGCAAAACCGGTCTGTTGACCCGGCTTTTGGCTTATCTGCCGAATAGCTGCGCTCAAGACCGTGTTTTTTGGTAAACTTGTGGTATGAATGCTGTTCTGCTCCTGCGTTCGTGGCCAGGCATCCTGTTGTGCGTACTGCTACCGACAGTACTGCTTGGCCAACAACCCAAAATCTTGAAGCTCACGCCTTTTGGCGATGACTACGCCTTTGTGCAATTCAAAGAAAAGCACCGCTGGCGCATCATCAACCGCGAGGGCCGTCGGCAGGCCAAACTCAAGCCGTATACCTTCCACGTCAAACCCTTTGGTGAGGCGCTGGCACCTGTGCGCTTCGAAGACAAGTGGGGCTTCGTGAACATCGAAGGCAAGTTTGAGATTCAGCCCGAATTCACGCTCGTCGGGCCGTTCAAGGGCGGTTTGGCATGGGTGCAAATCGAAGAGAGCTACGGCTACATCAACAAATCGGGTGACACGACCATAGCGGCCAAGTTCGTGGGCGCCACGGACTTCAGCGAGGGCTACGCGCAGGTCTGGAACGACACCGCCTGGGGCTACATCAATACGTCCGGTTCGCTCGAGATTGACTACCAGTACCAGGGTTCCCGGCCCTTCAAAAACGGCTATGCGGCTGTTATGATGGACACCTCCTGGGGCTATATCAACACTGCCGGCGATACGATCATCGACGGCAAGTACCTGTGGGCGGGCGACTTCGACAAAGATGGGTACGCACCCGTTCGGGTCTACGAAGACTCGAGCTACGGCTACATCGACACCAAAGGCAAGATGGTGATCGACCCGAAATACGTCTCAGCGCGACCATTTAGCGAGGGATTGGCAGCCGTGAAAGTTGACACGGTCTGGGGCTACATCAATCGGGACGGTGATATGGTGATCGAGCCGCAGTTTTTCAACGCGCGCGATTTCAACGACGACCGCGCTGCCGTGAAAGAAGCTGAAGGCAAGTGGGGCTACATTTCGCCCAGTGGCGACAAAGCCATTCCGCCCCGCTTCGACGAAGCCTTCGATTTCAACAATGGCATGGCGATCATCAACATTGAGGGGCGTTGGGCCTGGATTCGCCCGAACGGCGGTATAGCGATTGGCAAGAAGAAACTCTGACCAAGCCGCCGATACAGCAATTGGTTTTGACGAACGCGGTGTTAATCGGCATGTTTTTTGCTAGATTAACCCCATGAAACAGCTCGCCTTTCTTCTACTTATCTTACTGACTGGTACCGGACTGTTGGCCCAGCCCGGCATTGACCACACGGCCACGACCTTCCCCACCGACGACGGCCACGATATGGCCATCGATTACTACCTCTCCGGAGACAGCAGTGCCAAACCGACGATTCTGATCCAGACCCCTTACAACCGCAAGCTCTACCGCTTCGGGTTTTTGCCGGTGTTCGGGCAAGACTTTGTCAACAGCAATTACCATGTCGTGATCGCCGACTGGCGTGGCTTTTACGAGAACAACAGCGTGCCGATGCCGCAGGGTTTCGACCGCGGGCTGGATGGGGTCGACTGCATCGAATGGATTCGCCAGCAGCCCTGGAGCAACGGGCAGGTCGTGACCTACGGCGGCTCCGCGCTGGGCAAAATCCAGTACCAAACCGCGCGCTACCAGCCTGAGGGGCTGGTAGCCATTTGCCCCTCTGTGGCCTACCCTGGCACGCTGTATGAAGGCTACTTCGATGGCGGCGTAATGATGAAAGAATACCTGAATACGCTCGATGCGCTGGGCTACGGTCTGGGCACGATTGTGAGCAACAACTACGTGTATAACAACCTCTGGTCGGTGGTGGAGGCAGAGGCCTGGTACATGGACGAAATCGATGTGCCGGTCTTCAGCTTTGCCGGCTGGTACGATCACAACATGGAGGGCCAGCTGTTGTATTTCGACACCCTGCTCGTCGCCGGCGACCCCAGCGTGACCGACGAACACAAGCTCTTGATCGGCCCCTGGACGCACGGCGGCGTAGAAGCCACCGGCCCGGGCACCATTGAACAGGGCGAGCTGGAGCACCCCAACGCAGCCAGCAAGAACGTCGAAATGGCGCTGCAGTTCTTCGACTACTACGCCCGCAACCAGCAAAACGGTTGGGATACCGTCTCGACCTACACCTACTACACGCTTGGCAGCGAGACCTGGCAGTATGCTGACACTTGGCCGCAGAACGTCACGGACAAGCTGCTGTATCTGCACCCGGACGATCTTACCATCGACGACCAGCTGCCCACCACCAGCGAGAGCCTGTCGTTTCAAGTGGACCCCACCGCCCCCACGCTAACTATCGGCGGGCAAACACTCAGCGAGGAGTTGCTGCAGGGGCCGTATGACCAGTCTGTTGTGGTGGAGTCGCGTGCTGATGTAGCCGTGCTGACGACCACGCCGTTTACGGATACACTGAAAATTCGCGGGCACATTCGCCTGCAGCTTTACGTGAGCGTTGACCGCCCTGATGCCGACGTTTCGGTACGACTGACGGATGTCTACCCCGATGGCCGCTCGATTTTGCTGGAGCACGATATGCAGCGCCTGCGCTTCCTGGAGGGCAACCGCCCGAGCGATACGGTGCTCGTCACGCCTGGGGAGACGGTTCTCGTGGAGCTGACGCTCCCGCCACTCGCGCTTGATTTGGCGCCAGACCACCGCCTGCGCCTGATTCTGGCTGGCAACAACGCGCCGCACTATGATGTCAATTTGCAGAACGGTGGCGAGCTGTACACGGTCGGCGACTCTCTGGTGGCCAGCCATACGTATTTCTCCAGCCCGTTGGAGGCTTCGCTGCTGCGGGTGCCGGTGTTGAACCCCGAGGTGACGAGCAGTCGCGATCAGGTGTTATCGTCAGCCGAGGCCGTTCGCATTTGGCCCAACCCGGCCAGCGATCTGCTTCGCGTGCAGTTGCCGACAGCCTGGCAATCAGCTCAACTGGAGGTATTTAACACCGCCGGGCAACGAATGCAGAGCAGCCGCCTGCAGCAGTCTGTCACTCGAGTGGGGCTCGACTTGCCAGCGGGCTTGTACCTGGTGCGCGTGAGCAACTCTGGCCAACAGCACACCCAGCGCCTGCTCATCCGCGACTGAACCTCTGCAGCCGCAGGTGCGTTGGCATCGCATGGCCAATAACGCTAGCGACAAACCCAACATCGAGCGCCTGGAAGACGCGCGCAAGTACCAGGTCTACCGCCAGACCCTCATCGACAACGGCCTGACCGTAAGGGCCATTCGCCCGCTGGAAATCATCCGCAAAGGCGATGGCCAGGTGCTCTTTGCGTTCTGTGATATTGACGTTGAAACCCCCGACGGCCGCCACCTGCCGCACACCGTGATGCTGCGGGGCGATTACGTCTCGGTGCTCACCTGTTTGATTGACGAGGATTCTGGCGAGCGCTTCGTACTCCTCGTGCGGCAGCGCCGTGTGGCGACCGGCGACTTTTTCTACGAGCACCCTGCCGGCATGATGGACAGCGACAGCGATCCGGTGGAAGTCGCCATAAAAGAAGTGCGGGAAGAAACCGGCGTGCAGCTCTCGCTCGAGCAGGTGCACCAACTGCATCCCAACAAGCAGTATACCTCCCCCGGCTTACTGGATGAAGCGGGCTATGTGTTCTACGCCGAGCTGACGATGAGCCGCCAAGACATCAATGCCCTCGACGACAACCGCTTTGTGTCCGAAACCGAGACCGAGGACATCAGCACAGCCGTAGTGCCGCTCGAGGAAGCCTTCGAGCTGATGATCCACGCCAACGGGCTGCTCATGCTGCACTTATATCGCGAGATTTTGCGGAATAAGACAGCGTGACTTCCTGAGCCCGGCAAGGGATCTATCCCAAAACCTATTCAAACCGCCCTAGCGCGGTCGCATTCACCCCCCGCAGCCAGTCTTCAGCTGCCATGCGCTTTTTACCCGCAGGTTGCACTTTCAGCAGCTTGAGCCAGCCATCGCCCGTTCTCACAAAAAGCTGCCCATCCTCAGCGACCAACTCGCCAGGCGAGTGGCTCTCAGCAGCTGCCGGTATCGATTTCTCCGCCAGAAAAACCTTAAACGTCTCGCCGTCTAGGGTGGTCCAGGCGCCAGGATAAGGACTGAGCCCGCGAATAAAGTTGTAGAGTTCGTCTGTAGGTCGCTGCCAGTCGATGCGGCAGTCTTCGCGGAAGATCTTGGGCGCGTGGGTGTTAGGGCGTGGTTCGGGCTGTGTTTTGGGCGAGTAATCGCCGCTGGCAAGCAGTTCGGCGGTCTGTGCGACGAGCTTAGCACCCACGGCCATCAGCTCATCGTGCAGGTCGCCGGCGGTGAAGTGCTGAGGAATCTCCACCCGAGCTTGAAGCAAGAGGTTGCCCGTGTCAATCGTCTTGTCGAGCAGGAAGGTCGTCACGCCCGTTTCGGTCTCGCCCTTGATAATCGCCCAGTTAATGGGCGCCGCCCCGCGGT
>CAZTEZ010000075.1:0-11481 GCA_964611815.1 uncultured Bacteroidia bacterium
AACAGCGCCCGACGATCGAGCTATCGTGCGGGTGCACCTGCACCGTGAGGTCATACTTGATGACATCGAACTGCCGCATGGGGTTGAGGCTACCGCGCAAAGTGTCCGCGGCAGTGAACGGCCCGCGCTCGGCGTAAATGTCGCCTTTGTAGTCGTAGATTGAAGGCTGCTGGGCAAGTAGCAAACATGGCAGCCAGCTTGCGGCGAAAAAAAGTGCAAGAAAGTGCTTTGGCATGCCTGTAATCTAAGCAAAAATTGAGCCGAGTAAAACGCGAGTAAAAGGCCTATAAAAACTGTTTCGCATGAATAAATGCAGAAGAGCGAAAATGATAAAACTCCTCTTAAGCTGGCTCAACGGCCCTTAAAGCTGCTGGGCCAAATTTACATCGCTTTCATTGTGGCGGCCAAAAGCCACCACGACAGTTGATGCGGCACACCGGCGCCAACGCCCGTATTAAAGGCGTTGGTGTAGCCGATGGCTGCAAAGCGTGATAAAAAGAATGCAAAGGTGATCGAAAGGTAATCCGAGATGGTCTTCAGGTAGTCGTCAGATGATCGTCAGGTGGTCAAGTCAGGTGGTCATCGCATAGATAAGAATGCGATCTGACTGCATACACGCAAGTTTCGGTGCTTTAGTTGCAACTGCAGAGCCTAAGCTTCCGAAAACCCCTCTCCATTTACCGAAATACGCTACTTTTTAACAGAGTTGCCTGCCACAGCAGTTCAACCTACAAACAAACACCTACTCCTATCTTTCGTTTTTCTGCTCCTGGCGTGCAGCACATGCTTTGGGCGCTCGGGCTCAATCATAATCACGTCTTCCTTCTGCACACTCACCAGCCCGGGTGGCGCACCCTTACCGGGTTTACGCACGTACTTTCGGCGGGTGTAGATGACGGGCACCATGCTCGCGTTTTTGAGTTTGCTGTGCCAGGCGGCGAGCCCGGCGGCGTACTCCAGCACATCGACTGGCGGGGTTTCGTCGCGCTGCAAACGCAGCACGACATGAGAACCGGCGACGTCCTTCGCGTGCAGCCAGAGGTCGTTTTTGCGCGCCACGCCGAAGGTCAGGCGGTCGTTTTTCTTCGCGTTTTTGCCGACGAGGATATCATAGCCCCGAAGGCTAAACTGCCAGTAGGGCTCGGCGGGGGCGTCTTTTTCTTTCTGCTGCTTTTGGCCGAGCAGCTTGGGGTGCTTTTTCAGAAAGCGTTCGATGTCTTTCAGACGCGTCAGGGATCGGTATTCCGCCTCCAGCTCATCGAGCGCAGCCAGCTTTACGGTGGCCTCTTCCTGCATGTGTTGCAAATGCTGTCGCTTGTGCTTCACGGCTTTCTGCTTGTCGTAGAAGCGCTCGGCGTTGGCCTGCGGGGTCAAATCCGGCTTGAGTTTGATGGTCAGCGGTCGCCCATCGTTGTAGTAGTCCTCGACTTCAATGCGCTCGAAGCCCGTTTCCATGCGGTGGAGGTTGGCCATCAGCAGGTGGCCGAGCTCTTCGGGTGGGCGCTGGTGATCGAGGGCGGTCATGCCCGTCTCGCCGGAGTGCAGGCGGCCCTCCCAGTGCTTGCGCCGATCGGCAAAGCCCTGTTCGATACGCTTCTGCAAATCGCCCAGCTTGTGCAGCCGCCACCACCGCCCGACGAATACCGACAGCGCGGTGTCCAGCTCGTCACGGTGGTCTTCGTCAGCTTTGGCGTGCAGATGAAAGACGGGCTTCAGCTGCTTTTCGCCGATGCCATAAGGCGGCTGAAGCAGCGCATCTGCCGCTTTCTGTAGCCCCTCCCAGGGGTCTTTATAGTTGTCTAATGCGTCTGAAAGCAGGGGTTTTAGGGGCTTGAGTGCCGGGTGGGCTTTCAGAATCTGCTGCACGGCATTGTCAGCTGCTGCACCCACCGCTTCAATCTGTGCTTTCACCGGGTGCAGCAGATCGGCCCAACTGGCATCGACAGGGTAGAGCTGCGGGTTGTGGTGCGCCCAGTCGTCTTCGTGCTCGCTTTTGAAGAGCTGCGTGATTTCGCCGCCCTCACACAGCAGGACGTTCGCGCGGTTGCCGTGCAGCTTCAGAATTAGCTGGGTGTCGTTCTCGAACGCCAGCACCAGCAGGCGGTCGAGCGCTGCAATTTTCACGCTTTCCAGCAGCACGCCATTGACGGGCTCGAACAGCTCAATCACATTGCTGCCAGAGCGCCCGAAGCTGTCCGTGGGGCACACGTACTGCACATCGCCCCGGCAGCTGATGCGCAGGAAATAGCGCGTGCCTTTCAGTTGCGCGAAGGCCAGCACCAGCTCGTCACGGGTTTGCGAGAACGCGCTCATCAGCCGCCAGCCGCCTACTCGCGACTGCAACAAGCGCCCGACGGCCAAAATGGTAAAGTAATTCAAGTGTTGCATCGGTGAAATGCTTATTATGAGCCCGCGCTAGCCTCACAGGCAAGCTAGTGATTATCGACCGACCGAACCAAACACTGCTCATGTTACCCCTAGACGCACAACGCGCATTCGCCAATGGCGAGCTTCAGGGCATCACCCTGGCCTTCATGTTTGCCATGTACGACAACTGGCAAGTGGCCATCGAGGACCCCAACGAAGACATGCCCACCATGCAAGTTTTCACCGATGACAATGACCGCCGTTTCATCAATATCTATCAGGATAGCGATCAATACCAGGCGCACATCGGCTCTGAAGACGGGAAAGCCCAGACATCTGATTACTTTCTGGATACCTACGGCTATGCGGTCTTCCTGAATATGCCACAGGGCATCGATTACATCAACCTCAACCCGGGTGCCGACGAGGTGATCCATTATCAGGCACAGCAGTTTGACATGCTGCGCGAAGTGGCCCATCTGGCGCACCTCGACCACCAGGTAGCGATGATGAGTGCCGGGCAAGGGCACCTACAGACGCAGTTGCAATTGATTCGTGACAGCCGGTTTGAGGTCGTCATTGTTCAGGGCAACCAACTGGCGCTGGCTCCGGATAGCCAGGGGCGTACGCTCTTGGCGCTGTTCACGCACGAAGTGGCCCGCAACGCCTACATCGACTGGTACCAAGAGCAGGGATTGATTGACGCGCCAAAGGTCTTGGCGGTTAGCGGTGGTGAGTTTTGCCAGATGGTGGCCGAGACACAGGCGCTTGGTGTCGTGCTCAACTGTAAGGGGCCGTTTGGTACCCGCGCGTTCGTGAAAAAGGTCGTCGATCTTGTGAATGGACTCGAATAGCCGTATTCTTCGCGCATGCACCCATACGACATCGAAACGGCCTTCAACAACGGCCAGATTGAAAGCTTCGAACTCCTCTTTCACCTCGCTAACTACGACGACTGGTACGTGCCCGTCGAACAGACCGAAGACGGCCAGAAGCACGTGGCGGCGCTCATCGACCCCGAAGACCAGCAGTTCATGCAGCTGTTCATGAACGCCGACGACCTGCCCGAGCCCAAGGCCAAACTGCCGGGCTACCAGTTGATGGCGCAAATTCCGGAAGAGGTAGACTATATCTTACTCAACGTTGGCGACGAGCGTGGCCTGCGTTTCAAACAGAGCGATTTCACCGATGTGCAGAATGTTGCGCAGGTGGTGGCGCTCGACCGCCAGGTGCAGTATTTGTTGAAGCGACCGGAGCAGGCTGTCGTGCATTTGGCCGCCATTCGCCCATACGTTTTTATCGCGGTGCTTTTCGGCGAAAAGAACATCGCTCTGGCACCTACTGAAGAGGGCACGAACTACCTTGCTTTTTTCACCTACGCCGAGGCGGCCTACCGCTACATGGACTGGTATCAGGAACAGGGCTTGGAGGGCGAACCCAAGGCGCTGCAAGTGCCGGGCGAGCATCTCTTTCAGGCAGTGGCCGATGCGGGTGTTGATGGCGTGATCCTGAATCCGTTGGGCCCGGCCGGGCAGCAGTTGATTCCCCGCGAAATCTGCGAGCAGATCGGTGGCTAAGCCACATTTTCCATTTCTGCGATGCCCCAAGCGTCGTCTCGAGCCCATTCGACTATGCTCAGGACAGGCTCTGTCGAGACACCCGATAGGATAGTAAACATAGCTATCCGTACTATCGACTCGGGTCTCTCGGCTCCGGAAGCCTCCGCTCGAGACGACAAAATGCTCACAGACCCTTCCCGTTCGCTTACACTCAGGGATTCACACGAGATTTTAGCGCACAAAAAAAGCCGCAGAACGGCTGGTGGGGCGTGTTCTGCGGCTTGAGCCAGCTGCCAGAGTCGAACTGGCGACCTACTGATTACAAATCAGTTGCTCTACCAGCTGAGCTAAGCTGGCTGGTTGGGTCTGCAAATTTAGCACAAGATTTTGACGCGACGCAAGCTATCGGCGGTCATTTTCAGTGAAAATTTTTTCTGCCCGATATTGCCTTAATTTTGCCGCCATGCGTCTTATTCCCGCCTGGCTGATGTACGTCCATTTCCCCACCATCGGGAAGATTCTGTATCTCAACTGCTACAAGTATTTCTCGTGGCGGCGGGCGCTGTTTTCGCTGGTGTTCTTGTTCGCGATTTTTTTGCAGACGGTCATCGTGGCGGTGTTTCGTCTGCTGGATGAAATCTTGCTACCGTTCTACCGGCTGAAGAAGATCAAAGCGCCGGTGTTCATTATCAGCAATCCGCGCTCGGGCACCACGTTTCTGCACCGGCTATTCACGCAAGACGAGGAGCGCTTCACGTACACGCTGCTCTATCACACGATCTTCCCGGCGGCGAGCCTGATTCTGCTCATTCGCGGCATCGGCTACCTCGAGCGGCCCATCGGTCGCCCGCTGCACCGGCTGATGAACTGGATCAGCCGCAAGGCGTTCAAGGGCTGGGACGATATCCACCGCACGGGCCTCAACGAGAGCGAGGAAGACGAAGGCCTGTTCATCTTCTCGCAACTCACGGCCGCCGTGTGTCTATGGTGCCCGTTTCCGCAGCACATGCAGCACCTGGTGATCCCCGACCGCCTACCCGAACGCACGCGCAGTGCGATGCAGAGCTTCTATTTCAGCAGTCTGCGGCGCATCTTGTTTGCGATGGGTGGCGACAAAACCCTGCTGATGAAAAACGTGATGACCACCGGGCGCTTCCACACGTTGGTGCAGGCGTTTCCAGATGCGCGGGTCATTTACATCACGCGGCACCCCTACAAAGCGGTGCCGTCGTTCATCAGTATGTTCACCGCGCCGTGGCCGATCCACAGCCCCGATTTACCGGAGACCGGCCCCGAGACCGAGGCCATGGGCCGCATCATCACGCAGTACTACGAGTATTTCAACGCCGTGCGCCAGACGCACCCGCCAAAGCACTTTCAGCTGGTTGAGTACGACGACCTAGTGGCTGACCCAAAGCAGTTTGTGCTCGATCTCTACGCCGGCTTTGACATGCCCGTCTCACCCGCATTCGAGCAGCGATTGGATGCCATGACCACCCGCAACCGGAAGTACAAGTCGAAACACAGCTACTCGCTGGAGCAGTACGGGCTATCAGAAGCCTGGGTGCGGGCAAACATGCCCGAGAGTTTTGAGGCGCTGGGTTTTGAGGCGTAGCCTAAGCTTTCGACGAATCAGTATTCAACTCTGTTGCAAGTGCCTCATCTTTTGCAACAGCATCATTTAGCAACTGCTTAATCTTCTCGCGCTGGTCTTCTGGCAAAGCATTTGCCTTGGCTTTGGCGCGTAACTCAGCGATTTGCTTTTTCGTTAGCTTCTTTTTTGAATCAATTAAAACGCTCATTTCAGATGTAATTTAACTTAACCAATAAGTCGACGATTTGTGGTTGGAACATCGAATAGCTTTCTGCGGTGCCAGTGGAAAACTCGAATTGTGCATTGAGTCGATGGGCAAAAGCGCGATGCAACTCTGGCTTGATCAATTCAAAATACACGTAAGGGGGGATTCCGGTGCAACTCTTAAAGCTTGAAAGCAGCAATAAGCCATTAAATGTAAACCAACTCCCTTAAAACGTCTTTCTGAAGAAGAATGTTGCTCTTTTACTTTTGTTTCAGCAAAGTGAATATGCGTGATTTGCTCGTAGATGCTGAACTCAACCAATCCCAGAAGCTCCTTTTTGAAATAGAGTCCGGCAAGGTGTTCAGGGGTTCGATACATCGTGCTGAACTCCCATTCTTCGGGTATGATCGTCTCTCGATTAGCTAACCGGATGATAGCTGGGTGCTGGTGGTCATCAAGTCCTGAGAGTTGAATCTCTTTGGGCAGAATCCTCATCTGTTCGTCACTCGAAGACGAGCAAGCTACGAATTCGGAGAAAACTACGTGCTGATCATCTTAGGTCGGGCAACAGCCTCACCCCTCCCCACCCTGCTCCAGAATGGCATCCAGGCCGAGGTGGCAGAGCGCACGTTTGCGGGGCAGCAGGTCCTCGTATTCGCCATGTTTCACGGCGCACTTACCTTTGAAGTGGATGATCCAGGCGCACTGTTCGGCCTGGTTCACGGTGTGGTCGCAGATTTCGCAGAGCGCGTCGATGACGAAGTCGAAGGTGTGCACGTCGTCGTTGCGGACGATGATCGTCCAGCCGAAGCTGGGCTCCTCCAGCGCTTTGACGGCCACTTCGGGCGTCTTTTTGGACGCGACCAGCGGCTTGGGCTCGGCTGCACGCGAAGGGCGCTGGGCGGAAGTAACTATGAAAGAGGTATTGCGTAAGGTGGCCATAAGCGACGGATGTTGGCGCGGTGGCATAGGTACAATTTAACGCAATTCGAACGAAAAGTATTCCTAGCAAAGTCTAGAACCAGAATTTGCAGAATTTGCAGAATTTCCAAAATGTGAGCTCTTCTGTGAATTCTGAAAATTCTGGTTCAAAACGGGCTAACGCATACGGATTTCGACGCGTCTGTTGAGCTTGTGCGCTTTTTCCGTGTTTTCGCGACAGAGCAGCGCGCTCTCGCCGTAGCCGATCGGCGTCAGGCGGTCTTCGTCGACGTAGTGATTGATCAGCCACTTGACGACCGCCTTAGCGCGGCGCTCGCTCAGGTCTTGGTTGTACGCCTTGGGGCCCTGCGCGTCAGTGTGGCCAATCACGAGAAACTGCGAAGATTTTGGCTTGCTGTTGATCCACTCTAGGGCGCGCTCCAGGTCTTGCTTTGCCTTGTAATCCGGGTCTTCGTGGTCGTATTGGAACGTAATGTTGCGCAGCACGATGGTGTCGAGCTTGGGCTGCACCTTCTCGTCGAGCTGGAAGCGGAAGATGTCGTTGTCGCCGAAGCTCTCCATGCGGTCGGAGTTGTAGAACGCGTACAGGCCGTCGGTGGTGACGAAAAAGTCCATGTCCTGGAAGGGCGAGTTGATCGGCCAGCCGAGGTTTTTCACCTTGCCAAATACCCCGCCCGCGCCCAACTCGGCCATGTAAATGTCTTGCCCGCCGAAGCCGGTGCGCCCGTCGGTGCTCCAGTAAAGCGTCTTCCCGTTGGGGTGGATGAACACATCGTATTCATCGCCGGGGGTGTTCAGGCCGCGAATGTTGCGCGCCTCTCCGAAGCTGCTGGGTCCGGTACGGATGGCGTAGTACAAATCGAACCCGCCGCGCCCGCCGGGGCGGTTGCTGCAGAAGTAGAGCGTATCGCCACTGGGGCTCAGGCTGGGCCAGCTGTCGCATTGTGCGGAGGCGACACCGCCTTTGAGCGGGAGGGGTGGCTTGGCGGTGGGCAACTCACCGGTGAGGTTGATCTCGGACTGGAAGAGCGTGCAGCTCAGGCCCTTGTTGCGGTCTGGCCGGGCAGCATGGCGTCCGAAAATCAGCAGCTTGCCGTCGACCGAGACGCAGAACTCCTTGTCGTGCTCGCTGCTGTTGAGCCCACGCAGGGGGATGGGCTGCCCACTGGTCGCGCCATTATCGTAGCGGGCGGCGTAGATGTCGGCGGGGTAATAGTTGAACACGTCCGTGCCCGGCTGGCCCATGTTATTTGGGTGGTGGGCGGTGAACAGCAGCCATTTACCATCGGCAGTCAGCACGGGGTTAAACTCGCCATAGCGGCTGTTGATGGGCTTGGGCAACTGCTCTGGAGTGAACTCGACGCTGTCTTTCATGGCCTTGAGGGCCCAGTTGGCATTTTCAAGCCAAGGTAGCAGGTTGCGGCGCTCGGCCGGGGCGGCAAAGCCTTTGTTCAGGTACTCGGAGAGGTACTGCTGCGCATTGCCGTACTGCCCCATGTTGAAGCTGGCGATGCCCATCAGTGCATACACCTGGCGCAGACGTTCGGGGAGGATGTCGGCGGTGGGGTAGTCTTGCAGAATGTCGCCAAACAGCGACATGGCCTCGCCAAAGCGCCCCTCGCTGATGTAGAGCCGGCCCAAGTAGAGGTTGATGTCGGGGTCGGCGGGGTGCTTTTTGTGCAGGGCCTCCAGCTCGGCCATCGCCTGAGAGGAGTTGCGATACAGCGCCTGCATATACAGCTGGCTGGCCTCGCGGTAGTGCTCCTGTGCCGTGGCGGTCGAATGGGCTGTCAATAGGCTCAACAGCAGGACAAGCGTGAATACAATTTTGGGCAGATGCATCGGTAGTGCAACGAAAATCGGGCGGGTTTATTGAAATCTGAAAATCTCTTGAAATTAAAAAAGCATTTCTTTTCTAGACAGCATTTAATTAACACATGTTAGCTTATCGGGTCTTTTCGGGCCTTGGTGTACAGAAAGAGCCTATCAGTGTGCAGTAAAGAAGACAGTTAAATTTGTGTTGCGAGTTAAAAATGGCACAGGAGTTGGAAAGGTGATCACGACTTTTTTCACTCATCAATTTTCACACGAGTATGAACTACAATTCACTCTTTCCCAACTTGCTCTTCAAAACTCGCCTGCTTGGCGTACTGATGCTCAGCATCTTTGCGCTGGCAGCGTGTAACGACGACGACGACAACGGCGACAATCCGGGCGGCGATGGCCGCACAGACAAGGCGCTGGTGATCACCTCCGGCTCACAATCCATTGAGCCAGGCAGAAGCTTCACTTACGAAGCACAATTTGTGTACTCCGACGGCACGACCCAACCCGCGAACAACGTGGAATGGTCCGTTAGCTAAGACTTTGGCACGATCAACGCCAGTGGCGTGCTGAACGTGACGGCCACGGCCGGCGTCAGCTACGTGACGGCCACCGTGACTGAGGGCGTCAATACCTTCAGTGCCAAAGTGCCGGTGCGTGTGAGCGTCAGCAGTTCGCTGATTGTCGCCCCTTGGGCCATCATAGGTCAGCCAGGCGATACGTATCAGCTGGAGGCATTTTTGCCGACGCTCAGCGGCTCGCCGAGCTTTTCGTACAGCTCCGACAACAGCAGCGTGGCTTCTGTCAGCGGCTCTGGCCTGGTGACGCTGAACGCGACTGGCGAGGCCAGCATTACAGTAACAAGTGGCCAAAATACAAACGTGATTCCGGTATTGGTGGTTGGCCCGCCGACGGTTGAGCTACCTGTGGCCCTTATCGACGTGACGCCCAACGAGAGCATCTTCCGTGGTGAAACCCTGCAAATGAACGCACAGGCCTTTAACACCGCAGGTGAGTCTGCAACAGTAGATTTCGTCTGGAGCTCCAGCGACCCCAGCATCGCCAGCGTGGATGCCAACGGCCCGGTGACGGGCAACAACATCGGTAGCGTGGCCATCCGTGCTTCTGCGAACGGCATCATCGGCGAGGCGCACGTGGAGGTCTTCCCGGACACAGTCGTGATCATCGACCCGATTTACGTGTCGGTAGGCCAAGGTGGTAGCCAGGAGTTCAACGCGACGGTCTACAACGCGCGCACCCAGACGGTCATCAACAACCATGCGCCGCTGACTTGGGAGCTGCCGAGCTTCCCGCCGCCTGCGGATATCATGAACATTGGCACCGTGAGCGCTAGTGGCACGAACAACACGACGGCGACGTTGAACGTGAGCAACAACGCCATGATGGGCATCTCTTCTGTGCTGATCGCCTACGTTGGCAACAACCAAAATGCGGTCGGTGCTGCCACCGTGATGGTCGGCGTGACTGACCCCAACCAGGATTGCGGCCCCGGCAACTCTGATGTTGACCAGATCAACATCACGAACAACACGAACGTGTCGCTGAGCTTCTTTGGCGGTTCGTTCCAGCACCAGGTCGACTTCGAAGCCCTAGATGCGTTTGGCGACCCGGTCAGCAGCCCCAACGTGCGCTTTACGACCAGCAACATCGCTGTGGCTGATGTAGACGACACGGGCCTCATCACCGCTACTGGCAACGGCACCGCGACCATCACGGTCTGCTCGGGCAACTTCGCCTCAGCAACGGTGAGCGTGACGGTGCAGTAACGCAGCTGCTCGCTTTACATGGAAACCCCACCGCCCGGCAACGGGTGGTGGGGTTTTGTGTTTCTGAAAAGCGGGGCTGAATGTTGAGCTCGCTCAGCTCACGCCCTTTTTCTCGAGGGTGTCCATCATATCGCCGACGTTCTCCCACTTCGTGATTTCGCGCAGCTTGAACTTGACGCCAAATAGCTTCTCGACGGCGGCGATCATCTCGGCGTGGGTAATCGAATCCCAGCCGTCGACATCGTTGGCGTTCATATCGCGGCGGATCTCCAGCTCGGGCGCATTGAAGATCTCGCGGAAGAGGGTTTGGATTTTGTCTTGCATGGTGGTTAAGATTAACTTGGATTGTTGCCTTGAAGTATGAAGGCTACTCCGTCATGATTTTCAATAATTTTCACGCTATCGCTATTTGCGAAAGTGTGCATACAGGCATGATGTGTCCTAAGAACGGCATCCTGGAGTTCTTGGTTATCCTCTAAATCTGTAATTCTCAGGCCAAGATCTTTACACTCCTGTCTTGAAATGTGTCTCCCGTGGGTCTTCTGTTGAGAATGATCTGAAAAAGTGCTGACGATATTCTTAATCGTCTGCCTGTCTTGACGGGCATCAAACATATTCAAACCTAACCACTTTTCTGCCAACTCCTTACCCCAATCAACTGCGTGAGCACATTGCTTAAGAAAAGTAGGGTGATACTTGGAGATAATAACCTGCCAAAGCGCGGTCGAACTTGGATTCTCTTGTACTTCTTGTTTTGCCTGTTCAAACTCATCTAATACATTTTGACAAGCCACACCACCCAGTTGCGGATCGATCGGGCCGAGGTCTGAATGTTTTCCCATTACGATTTCTTTGGTACAGAACGAAAGCATTGTACCCGCAGACATCGCTAGTTGTGGTATGATTGCTCGAATATCACCATCAAACATGACATCAAGATATGTGACAATCGATTCCGTGGCCGCAAGATCCCCACCTGGTGTATGAAGAATCAAGTCTAGACCTTTATCACGATCCATCTTATGGATCGCCTGCATAAAACCGTTTTTATCAATATCATGAATGGAAACCGATTCATGATTTTTATGTAGCCAGCCTGAGTAGTAGAGGATTACATTCCTACCGGTAATCTCGCTTACTTTTTTAAGGTTGTAGTGTACCCCATCCTCTAAACAACCCATGGTCACCATTAAGCAAAAGCGC